>NZ_JBAQWU010000307.1:0-15609 GCF_049299075.1 Gordonia sp. (in: high G+C Gram-positive bacteria) | reverse complement strand
CCACCCGCGGGTGGCGCACCGTTCTTGGTGTCAGAGTAGGTCGCGGTCAGGCCGCGGCCGTCACAAGTTGATCATGTGCCCAATGGCGCCGTGGAAGGCCTCCTGCAGCGCCTCGCTCATGGTCGGGTGGGTGTGGACGTTGCGCGCCAACTCCTTGGCGGTGAGGTCCCACTTCTGGGCCAGGGTCAGTTCCGGCAGCATTTCCGAGACATTGTCGCCCACCAGGTGACCACCGAGCAGTTCATCGGTATCGCCGTTGGTGAGCAGCTTGACGAAGCCTGCGGTGGCCGCCAGTCCCTGCGCCTTGCCGTTCGCCGAGAACGGGAACTTGGTGACGGTGACGTTGCCGTGCTCCTGTTTGGCCTGCTCCTCGGTGAGACCGAATGAGGCGACCTGCGGCTGGCAGAAGGTGGCGCGCGGCATCATCCGGTAATCGCCGAGCGTCATGGTCTCTGCACCAGCCATCGTCTCGGCGGCGACGACGCCCTGTGCCTCAGCGACGTGCGCGAGCATCAGTTTGCCGGTCACGTCGCCGATGGCATACACGCCCGGAACGTTGGTGCGCATGTGGTCGTCGATCGCGATGGCGCCCCGATCGGTGAGCGCCACGCCGGTGGTTTCCAGACCGAAGCCTTCGGTGCGCGGTGCGAAGCCGACGGACATGAGGACCTTGTCCACCGTGAGGCTGCCGTCGCCGCCCTTCGGGTCCTTGTAGGTCACCACGACCTGCGAGCCCTGATCGTCGACCGTCTGCACGGCGGTGCCGGTGAGGATTTTGACGCCCAGCTTCTTGTAGGCCTTGGCGATCTCCTTGGAGACATCGGCGTCCTCGTTCGGCAGCACGCGCGGCAGGAACTCGATGATGGTGACGTCGACTCCGTAGTTGGCCAGCACAGAGCCGAACTCCATACCGATGGCGCCGGCGCCGACGATCGCAATCGACTTCGGCAGCTCGCGCGTCAGGATCTGCTTCTCGTAGGTGACGACATTGTCCGACAACTCGACGCCCGGCAGCAGTCGGACCTGTGAGCCGGTGTCGACGATGACGTTGTCGAAGGTGATGGTGCGATCGTTGACGGTGATGGTCTTGGCATCGGTGAAGACGCCGTACCCGTCGATCTCGGTGATGCCGTTCTTCTTCATCAAGAAGTGCACGCCTTTGACGATGCCGTCGGAGACCTTGCGGCTGCGGTCGAATGCCACCCCGAAATCGAAGCTGACCTCACCGGACATACCGAAGGTCTTGGCTTCATGGTTGAAGACGTGGGCCAGCTCCGCATTGCGCAGCAGCGCCTTGGATGGGATGCAGCCGACGTTGAGACAGACACCTCCCCACCACTTCTCCTCGATAACGGCGGTCTTCATGCCGAGTTGAGCGGACCGGATCGCGGCCACATACCCACCCGGACCTGCTCCCAGGACGACGGTGTCGAAGTGTTCAGTCACGGCTTCCAGCCTAGACCCCAGCGCACCTACCCGCAGGTTCTGTCGCACACCGGGCGGCCGCCCGCGCTGTCGCGAGTTCACGGGAGGGTCAGCTCGACCGGCGGGGATCCCTTCCCCGCCGTCGACCTGACGGCAGCCTGCCTGATCGAGACGGTCGCGCTGGGCGCATGGGCACGACGCCGTCGGAGTCGGAATGGATTCAATCAATGATTGAATCACTGGATGAAGGCATGGTTGAATGGCCCTCATGCCAGCGATCGACCAGTCCCGCCACACCCGGGAGCGCTTGCTCGACGCCGCCGAGGAACTGCTGCTCGGAAACGGATACGAGACCGTCTCGGTGCGGGCGATCTGCGCCCGCGCCGACGCCAACCCGGCGGCAGTGCACTATCACTTCGGATCCAAAGAAGAGCTCGTCACTGCACTGCTGGAGGCCCGGCTGGCACCGCTGTGGGCTGGTCGACTCGCCGACATCCCCGATCCGCCGACAGTGACGACTCTGGTCGAGACGATTCTGGCGCCGTTGAACGAGTTGTTGGCCGATCCGGTCGGCAGACTGCGGTTGTCCCTGTTGTCGAGGTTCGTCTTGGCCCACCCGACAGCCCGCTGGCAGGCCACCTGGTTCGACCTCGACGCCTGGGCTTGCACCCTGAGCGAGGCGGTACCCGGACTCGATGCGCAGTCCGCCCGCCGACGGTGCCGCCTCGCCTTCGCGCTGCTGCTCGCGCAACTCGGCCCGGGCACCGAGCTGCCGCCGACGGCACTTGCCGCCCTGCGCGAATTCCTCATCGCCGGCCTGACCGGCACCGGCGCCGCCTTCAATCGCCCAGCCCCCGATTTCCCAGCCACAGATTTTCGCAGCCCCACCAAGGAGTTCCCATGACCGCCACCAGCCCACTCGCGCCCGCCCCGGACGCCTTCGCTCCGGCACAGCTCGGGCCGCTGCAGTTACGCAACCGGCTCATCAAATGCGCGACCTTCGAGGGCATGACGCCCGACGCTCTGGTCACCGACGAGCTCATCGAGTTTCATCGCGAACACGCCGCTGGTGGCGTGGCCGTCAGCACCGTCGCCTACTGCGCGATCGCTCCGGAGGGCCGCACCGATCGGCACCAGATCTGGCTGCGGCCCGAGGCGGTACCCGGCCTGCAGCGGCTCACTGAAGCGATCCGCGCCGAGGGCGCCAAGGCCGCTGCGCAGCTCGGCCACGCCGGTGCGGTCGCCAACTCCGGATCGAATCGAGCCAAAGCACTGGGTCCGGGCGCTATCCCGGCGCCGATGGGGATGTCGCTGACCCACAAGGTCGCCCTCGACGAGATCCCCGGACTGCTCCGCAAAGCCGCAACCGCCACCAAGATCGCCGTCGACTCCGGCTTCGACGCCCTGGAGATCCACTGCGGACACAACTATCTGATCAGCTCGTTTCTTTCCCCGCTGCTGAACCATCGTCGCGATGCGTACGGGGGTTCGCTAGTGAATCGGGCCCGGCTGGCCCGCGAGATGATCGAGACCGTGCGCGAGGCGGCTGGTCCCGATATTGCGATCTGGGCCAAGCTTGGCATGTACGACGGCGTCGGCAAACCCGGCCCAGGCCGCGGACCGAAGCCGTGGCGGGGTTTCAATGTCGACGAGGCCTGCGAGGTGGCCCGGCTACTGGAGTCCGACGGCCATCTCGACGCGATCGAGCCGACCGCGGGCAGCTCCCTACTCAATCCGATGTATCTGTTCCACGGCGATGCACCGCGTAAAGCCTTCGCCGAGGCCTTCCACGGCGCCATGAAGACCGGACTGCAGGTGGCCGGTCCGGTCTTCCTCAAGAACTACCCGTACACCGACGGCTACCTGATGCCGCTGGCGCGCGAGCTGCGCGCCGCCACCTCGTTGCCGATCATTCTGCTCGGCGGCATCACCGACCGGCCGAGCATCGAGGCCGCAATGCGCGAAGGCTTCGACTTCGTCGCCATGGGTCGGGCGCTGCTGCGCGAACCCGATCTGCCGCTGCGCCTAGCGGCCGATCCGACCACCGAATCCCGCTGCACCCACTGCAACCTGTGCATGCCGACCATCTACTCCCAGACCCGCTGTCCGATCCGCACCGGAGAGGTCCCCGACCCCCTCCCCGCGTGACCTCGCTAGCCTGTCGGTGTGGACAACGACCCCCATCTCTGGCTCGAAGATGTCACCGGCGACGACGCCCTGAACTGGGTGCGCGAGCACAATGAACCGACCGTCGCGGAGCTGACCTGCACGCCGCGGTTCAGCGAACTGCGCGCGAGCGCACTGGAAGTGCTCGACACCGACAGCAAGATTCCGTACGTCAAACGGCGCGGGGAGTTCCTCTACAACTTCTGGCGGGACGCGACGAACCCGAAGGGGCTGTGGCGGCGCACGACGCTCGAGTCGTACCGGACATCCGAGCCGGCGTGGGACGTGTTGATCGACGTCGATCAGCTCTCCGCCACCGAGGACGAAAACTGGGTCTGGGCTGGCGTCAGCCTGCTCTTCCCCAGCTACGACCGCGCACTCGTCTCGCTCTCGCGCGGCGGCGCCGACGCCTGCGTCATCCGCGAATTCGACGTCATCGCCCGCGCGTGGGTCGCCCCGGTCGACGGCGGCTTCACCCTGCCCGAGGCGAAAAGCTCGATGAGCTGGCTCGACCGGGACACCGTCTACGTCGGCACCGACTTCGAATCGACCCCTGACGCGCTGCCCGCGATGACTACCTCGGGCTATCCGCGCACCACGCGACGTTGGGTCCGGGGCACCAGCCTCAATGACGCCCCCACCATCTATGCGGGCGAGGTGAGCGACGTGGCCGCTGGCGCCTCCTACGACCACACGCCCGGATTCGAACGGCATTTCGCCTCCCGCTCCACCGACTTCTTCAACTCGCTCAGCTACCAACTCCCCGCCGATGGATCCGAGCCGGTACTGATCGACGTGCCGACCGACGCCCACTTCTCCGTGCATCAGAACTACCTCCTGGTGCTGCCGCGCGACGACTGGGACGTTGACGGCACCACGCATCCGGCGGGCACGCTGCTGGTTTTCGACTACCCGGCGTTCCTGACCGGCGATCGCACCCATCGCGTCCTGTTTGCGCCGGACGCCCACACCAGTCTGCAGGACTACGCGTTCACCAAAACCAGCCTGGTCCTGACCACTCTGCACGACGTCGCCACCCGTATCGAGGTGCTCACCCTCGACGACTGGCGCCCGGCGCCGATCACCGGCCTGCCCGAGCTGGCAACCGTCGGCGTGATCGGCACCGACCCCGACGAGACCGACGAAATCTGGTTGACCGCAAGCTCTTTCACGCAGGCCCCAAGTTTGCTGCACGGTGAGGCGACCAGTGCGGTAAGCGTCATCAAGTCAGCGCCAGAACTCTTCGACGCGGCCGGCATCACCACCGAACAGTTCTTCGCGACCTCCACCGACGGCACCCAGATTCCCTACTTTGTCGTGAAAGCTGACGGCGTCGACGACGGCCCGCGCCCCACTCTGCTCTACGGATACGGCGGTTTCGGTAACTCCCTGTTGCCTGCCTACTCGGCGATCGCCGGACGCAGCTGGATCACACGCGGCGGGGTGTACGTGATCGCGAATATCCGCGGTGGCGGCGAATACGGCCCCCGCTGGCACACGCAATCTCAGAAGGCTGGCCGACATCTGGTGTACGAGGACTTCGCTGCCGTCGCGCGCGACCTCGTCAGCCGAGGCCTCACCACGCCGAAACAGCTTGCGGCGCAAGGTGGGTCGAACGGCGGCCTGTTGATGGGGGTCATGCTCACCAGCTACCCGGAGCTATTCGGCGCGCTCGTCTGCCAAGTGCCGCTGATCGACATGCGGCGGTACCACCTGCTGCTGGCTGGCGCCTCGTGGATCGCCGAGTACGGGGACCCCGATGATCCCGACGAGTGGCGCTACCTTGCCGAGTACTCGCCGTACCAGCGGGTGGAGTCCGGCGTACAGTATCCGCCGATCCTGGTCACCACGTCGACCCGCGACGATCGGGTGCACCCGGGTCACGCCCGCAAGCTGGTTGCGCGGCTGGAGGAGCTTGGCCATGGCGTGCCGACGGCTGAGCTAGGCGGCCAGGTCAGTCCAGTGTCGTACTACGAGAACATCGAAGGCGGGCACGGCGGCGCCGCCGACAACGCTCAGGCAGCGTTCAAATCGGCGCTGGCCTACGAGTACCTGTGGCGCACCGTGGGGTCATCGGGCCGCGGCGAGCCGTAACCTGACTGGCCATACCCCTGCTGGCCATACCCCTGCTGCCCGTACCCCTGCTGGGCAGGACCGGGAGTCGGCCGGTACCCCGGCTGCCCCATCGCCGGCCACTGTTGACTTGGCCCCGACGCATACCCCGACGGTGGCTGCCCGCCGTACGGCGAGCCGCCGTACGGATCGTCGTCCGAACCCGACCCGCGGCGACCGAGCAGCACCCCGCCGATCCCGCCGAGCGCCGCCACCACCAGACCAGCGACGGCCACCACAATCGACCACGTACTGAGCCCACCCAGGATCTGGGCGGTGACGGCCTGGACCGTCTCTTGCGTCGACAAGTCGCTGCCGACCATGCTTGCGGCGGCTTGGTTCACCAGCGTCGTCGAGAGCACCCAGCCGATGAGGCCGGCCACCGCCGCACCCAGGCCAAGCCAGGCCAGTACCGCCAGCCGGTTGCGGCCTGCGATCAGCGCACCGATCGCGGCGAGCACCGCGACCGCCAGCGCTATCCAGCTGGCCGCCGTGATCGCCTTGCCCGGCTCCTCGAGCGAGCCTGCGGTGAGTTGCCGCTGATCCACCGTGATGGTCACCGTGTCGGCCGCCGGAAGCGGCACTGGCGAGGCCTGCTGGAACACATTGTTCACCATCGGGGTGATGTCGAGTTCCATCTGGTGCTGGCTAGTCCCGGGCTGCGGCTGGGTGAACAACCAGTCGTGCTGCTGCCGCGCGATCAGCGCGAAGTCCGTAACGAAGTCCGGACTCTTCGTGTAGTTGTCGGCAAGCGGCTGCACCACAGCGGAGGGCAACGGCACGGCCGACGACGAGGCCACCGCGTCCGCGATCTCCTTCGCGAAGAACGCCTGCACCTGCGGCTGGCCCGCGGCCCCGGCGGCGGAGTCGGAGAAGCCCGACTGCGACACAACCGCCTGCGAAACCCACAGCGCGGGTAGGGCGATCACCATCGCGAGGCCCGCGATGCTCACCAGGAGCACAATTGCGGCTTTGCGCAAGTCAGTCGCCGATGGTGTCGCGCGCGCGGGCCACAATCAGCGGATCGGGTTCACCGACCAGGTCGTGATCCTTGCCGTCGTACTCGTGCAGGCTCAATACGTGGCGCATCGCGTTCAGGCGGGCCCGCTTCTTGTCGTTGCTCTTGACGACGGTCCACGGCGCCCAGTCGGTGTCGGTGTGCGCGAACATGTTCTCCTTGGCGTCGGAGTACGAGTTCCACCGGTCCAATGAAGCCAAATCCATCGGCGACAGCTTCCACTGCCGTACCGGGTCGATCTGCCGAATCGCGAATCGCGTGCGCTGCTCCAGCGGGCTCACCGAGAACCAGAATTTGACCACGCTGATCCCATCGTCGACCAGCATCTTTTCAAAGGCCGGGGCCTGGTTCAGGAACTGGTCGTACTGCTCGGGGGTGCAGAAGCTCATGACCCGTTCGACGCCCGCGCGGTTGTACCAGGAGCGGTCGAAGAAGACCATCTCACCGGCGGCCGGCAGGTGCTGCACATAGCGCTGGAAGTACCATTCGGTGGCCTCCCGCGCGGTCGGCTTTTCGAGTGCGACAGTGTGCGCGCCGCGGGGATTGAGGTGCTCGTTGAAGCGCTTGATGGTGCCGCCCTTGCCTGCGGCGTCGCGGCCCTCGAACACGAACAGGTGGCGGATCCCGTTCTGCTTGGTCCACTTCTGCAGTTTGAGAAGCTCCACCTGCAGGAGCCGCTTCTGCGACTCGTACTCGCCGCGGTTCATCCGCTCGTCGTACGGGTAGTCCTCCCGCCAGGTGTCCACCACATTGCGCTGCGGGAGGGTGAGCAGAATCGGGTCGTCGTCGTCGTCGTCGACCACGACGAAGCCTTTGGTGTTGCTCAGGTCTACGACGCCCTGCAGGGCTTTGCGGCCGGAGACCTTGCTGAGGTCCTCGCCGATCTCGAAGTTGTCCAGGGAGAGATAGTCATCCACCACCACAGCGTATCCCGCGCCACCGCGCGGCGCGGCGGGTAGGGCGCACAGCGGACCAGGGTCACATCTTCCGACGCCGCCGACCGCACACGTCGACATCGGCCGGGCCCGACGGCGTTCGGCTTCATCGGCAGATGCGAAACCCCGCCGGGCCGTCGAAATCGACGGTCGGGCGGGGCATGGCGTAGCGGGTTCGGTCAGGCGTTGAAACGCTTCTCGGACTCGGCGGTGAGTCCCTTTTCCGCGGTCTCGGCGGCGGCTTTCTGGCCCTTTTTGATCAGGAAACCGGGCAGTTTGATCTTCAGATCGATCACCAGATCGAGCTTGACGTGCGTCTTGTTCTCGCCGATCTCGGTCAGCGTGTAGCTGCCGTTCTGCATCGCCAGCTGCGAACTCTCGACGAGTTCCCATTTCGCCACGGTGTCGGTCCAGCTGTACGCCAGTTCCTGAGTGTCGTTGATGCCGATCATGCCGACGGTGACGCGAACCGTGTCCGGGGTGCCGTCGGGGTGTTCGGTGAGCACCTCGGCGGCACTGTGCGGGCCCGACCAGTCCGGGAGCGCGGGGATGTCCTGGAGGACCTCCATCACGACGGAGACGGGCGCGTTGATGTCGAATTCATTGGTTACGGAGACAGCCATGGATAGAACCTACCCTCGCAGGCGATCAACCGACCAGGTAACTGGCGCGGAGCTTGTCCTGGGAGTCGGCATCGATGCCCAGGCCCTGCGCGAAGTACGTCGCGACGGTGCCGTAAGTCGAGTCCAACTCGTCGAACGCCGCATCCAGGTACTGCTTCTCGACGCCGAGCAGCGGACGCAGGAGATCAGCGTCGCCGCCGCTCTTCTCAAACGTGTCGAACAACGGTGCCAGCGCTGGCAGCAACCGCTCGTTGGTCTCCAGGTAGTCGGTGTAGACGTCGTCGCGGTCGACGCCCATCAGGCTGAGGAAGCTGGCCGCCGCCCACCCCGTCCGGTCCTTGCCGGTGGTGCAGTGGAACAGCGCTGGACCCGAGTCCTCGCCGAGGAGACCGAGATAGAAGCGGCGGTACGCGGCATGCGCGCTGTCCATGGTGACGAACTTCCGGTATGTACCTGCCATCAAGTCGGCCGCCGCGCCCTCCGTCTGAGCGGTCAGCGCCTGCACAACCTTCGGATCGGTCAGCATCGTGCCCAGGTTGCCGGGGATCGCGGTCTTCTCGTCCGCCAGCACGTCGAGGTGCACGTCGTGGACGCCGTCCATCCGAGGGTCGGGAAGGTCCGTGGTCTCGGCCGTGGACCGGAGGTCGTAGATAGTGCGCAGGCGCAGCGGCGCGAGCACCTGCTGCGCGTCCCCCTCGACGCTCCGAAAATCGGTGGACCGGTACAACCGGCCGGTCGCGACGGTACGGTTATCGGCACCATGCCACCCGCCGAGATCACGGAGATTGGGGAGGGCGCCGATGGGGCTGGGCGCAGGCAGTTCGATACGTCGCGTCATGGACTCCATTCTGCCCAATCAGCCGGCGACGGTGTACCGCGACCTCAGCTCCCGTTGCGCGGCCGCGTCGATGCCTAGTCCGTCGCTGAAGTAGCCGGGGAGTGACCCGAAATTCTTCTCGACGAGCTCAAAAGCATGGTCCAGATAGGCTTTGTCGACGCCGAGCAGTTCCTTGATCGCGGCGGTATCGACACCCTGCTTCGCCATCTGATCGATGATCGGCTCGAGAGCGGGGACCAGACGGTCGTTGGTGAGCAGGTAGTCCCGGTAGATGTCATCGCGGTCCACGCCCATCAGGCCCAGGAAGCTGGCCGCCGCCCATCCCGTCCGGTCCTTGCCGGTGGTGCAGTGGAAGGCCGCCGGGGCCAGGTCCTCATCGAGAAGCAACGTGTAGAACTCGGCATACCCCTTCAGCGCGGAATCGGACGTGATGAGCTGGCCGTAGGTGGCGATCATCATCGCCTTCGCGTTGTCGGCAGTCAGTGCGCGCACCGCCGACGGATCGGAGACGAACCGAGCGGGATTCGCGCCCGCCGTGTGCGGGATGTCCTCGAGGATGTTCAGCCACAGCGGCCCGATGTTCGCGTAGACGGGGTCCGGGCAGGATGCGCGTTCAGCGACGGTACGCAGATCGATGAGGGTCCGCAGTCCGAGCTCGCCGACGGCTTTGATATCAGCGTCGGTCGTCTTGAGGAATTCGGTGGTGCGATACAGCACCTTCGGACGGACGGTCTTTCCGTCGGCCGTCGGCCAGTAGCCGAGATCACGCCAGTTGGGCAGCGAAGCGAAGGGGCTGGTGGCACCGGGGCTTGAGTCAGTCATGAATCCCACCGTAATGCATCAGGTGTCGGCCAACTCATCGGTTCCCGGCGCCGACTCACTGCGCGGCGAACTGGGTCCGGTAGAGCTCGGCGTAGCGACCGCCGAGGGCGAGCAGCGTCGCGTGGTCCCCTCGTTCCACGACGCGACCTACCTCGATCACCACGATCACGTCGGCTTCCCGGATCGTGGAGAGCCGGTGGGCGATCACCAGCGAGGTGCGGCCGGCCAGCGCCTCGGTGAGCGCTTCGGCGACCGCGGCTTCCGAGGTCGAGTCCAGGTGCGCGGTGGCCTCGTCGAGGATCACCACGGCAGGTTTGGCGAGCAGCAGGCGGGCGATGGTCAGGCGCTGGCGCTCGCCGCCGGACAGGCGGTAGCCGCGCTCCCCGACCATCGTATCGAGCCCATTGGGCAGGCTCGCCACTAACTCGTCGAGCCGGGCCCGGCGCAGCGCCCCCCAAAGCTCCTCGTCGCTCGCATCTGGTTGGGCCAAAACGAGATTGGCGCGGATCGTGTCGTGAAAGAGATGTCCGTCCTGCGTCACCAGCCCGACCGTCCGATGGACCGAGTCGGCGGCAAGATCGCGGACGTCGACGCCGTTGAGCAGCACGCGTCCGGAGTCGACGTCGTACAGGCGCGTGGCGAGGGAGGCGATCGTCGACTTGCCTGCACCGGAGCTGCCGACCAGTGCCAGCACCGATCCCGCCGGGACGTCCAAGTCGATATCGTGCAGGATGGTGCCGCCATCCCGGGTGTCGAGCTGCGCGACTTCTTCCAGCGACGCGAGTGAGACCTTGTCGGCTGCCGGGTAACCGAAGGTGACGTTCTCGAAGCGGACGCTGACGCCGGCGGCGGTATCGGGAACATCGACGGCGCCCGGGCGGTCGATGATCAGCGGCTTCAGATCCAGCACCTCGAAGACCCGCTCGAAGCTGACCAAGGCGCTCATCACCTCGACGCGAGCATTGGCGAGCGCGGTGAGCGGCGCGTACATCCGGGTGAGCAGTAGGGCGAGCGATACGACCGCCCCGGCGGAGAGATGCTGGTGCACGGCCAGCCAACCACCGAGTCCGTAAACGAGGGCAAGCGCGAGCGCGGAGACGAGCATCAACGCGGTGTAGAAGTAGGTCTGCAGCATCGCTTGACGCACGCCGATATCGCGGACGGCATCGGCGCGGCGCGCGAACTCGGCTGATTCGGCGGCGGGGCGGCCGAACAGCTTCACCAGCGTCGCCCCGGGCGCGGAAAAGCGCTCGGTCATCTGGGTGGACATGCGGGCGTCGTACTCGGCGCTCTCGCGGGCCAGTCCGGCCATGCGCCGACCGATCCGGCGGGCGGGGATCACGAATACCGGCAGCAGGACCAACGCCAGCAGGGTGATCTGCCAGCTAATCGCGAACATCACCGCGAGGGTCAGGCCCAGGCTGACGATATTAGATACCACCCCCGAGAGAGTGTCGCTGAATGCTCGCTGAGCGCCGATGACGTCGTTGTTCAGGCGGCTGACCAGGGCGCCGGTGCGGGTGCGGGTGAAGAACGCGACGGGCATGCGCTGCACGTGGTCGAACACTGCGCGCCGAAGGTCCAGGATCAGCCCTTCACCGATGTTCGCCGACAGCCAGCGAACACCGATACCGGTGATCGCCTCGGCGATAGCGATCACCGCGATCGCGATCGCCAGCCAGAGGATTTCCCGCCCGGCGTCCGGCTTCGCACTGGCGATCAGGTTGACCACGCGACCGGCGAGCAGCGGTGTCACGACGGTGAGCACCGCGGTCACCACGGACAGCAGCAGGAAGAAGGTGATCATCTTCCGGTGCGGCCGTGCGAAACCGAGAATGCGCCGCAGGGTCACCCGGCGGTCAGCCTTCGACTCCCCGTCGGTCCGGGTCATCGACTTGTACATCACGTCCCACGCGACCGATTCCATGCTCACGTCTGGGCCTCATTTCGGTCATGGTGTAGAACGACCCGGGGTCGTGGTGTCGACTTCGCACTACGACGAGCAGTTCGAGCTCAATCACCCACCGGCCGATGTCCGGCAACCGCCGAGAGTACCGGCTGCGGCCGCCTGTCGCTGAGCGCACTTCGAGAGGCTCAACACCCACGCAGCGGGTCGACCGCACGCCGAAGGCCGGCCACCCTTTTCGGGTGACCGGCCTTCGGTGAGTTGCGCTTGAGCTGGCGCGGGATCTGATCAGATCAGAAGCCCATGCCACCCATCTCGTCGCCGCCCGGCATGGCCGGCGGGTTCTTCTCGGGCTTGTCGGCGACAACGGCCTCGGTGGTGAGGAACAGCGCCGCGATCGAGGCTGCGTTCTGCAGCGCCGAGCGGGTGACCTTCACCGGGTCGTTGATACCGGCAGCGAGGAGATCCTCGTACACGTTGGTGGCGGCGTTCAGTCCGGTGCCCTTCGGCGAGTTGCGGATCTTGTCCGCAACGACGCCCGGCTCCAGACCGGCGTTGATGGCGATCTGCCGGGCCGGCGCCGAGAGCGCGACCTTGACGATCTGTGCACCGGTGGCCTCGTCACCGTCAAGGGACAGACCGTCGATGGCCGACTCGGACTGCAGCAGTGCAGCGCCACCACCGGCGACGATGCCCTCTTCGACGGCAGCCTTGGCGTTGCGCACAGCATCTTCGATGCGGTGCTTGCGCTCCTTGAGCTCCACCTCAGTGGCCGCGCCAGCCTTGATCACGGCAACACCGCCAGCCAGCTTGGCCAGGCGCTCCTGCAGCTTCTCGCGGTCGTAGTCGCTGTCGCTGTTCTCGATCTCCTTGCGGATCTGAGCCACGCGGCCCGCGATCTGCTCGACGTCGCCGGCACCGTCGACGATGGTGGTCTCATCCTTGGTGACGACCACCTTGCGGGCGGTACCGAGGGACTCAAGACCAGCGGTCTCCAAGCTCAGGCCGACCTCTTCGCTGATAACCTCGCCACCGGTGAGGATGGCGATGTCGGCCAGCATGGCCTTGCGGCGGTCACCGAAGCCCGGAGCCTTGACGGCGACGGACTTGAAGGTGCCGCGCAGCTTGTTCACCACGAGGGTGGAGAGCGCTTCGCCCTCGACGTCCTCGGCGATGATCAGCAGAGTCTTACCGCCCTGCATGACCTTCTCCAGCAGCGGGACCAGGTCCTTGACGGTGGCGATCTTGCCCGACAGGGTCAGGATGTACGGATCCTCGAGGATGGCTTCCTGGCGGTCGACATCGGTCACGAAGTAACCCGAGATGTAGCCCTTGTCGAAGCGCATGCCCTCGGTGAGCTCAAGCTGCAGGCCGAAGGTGTTCGACTCCTCGACGGTGATGACACCCTCGTTGCCGACCTTGTCCATGGCCTCGGCGATCAGGTCGCCAATGCTCTGGTCACCGGCGGAGATGCCTGCGGTAGCAGCGATCTGCTCCTTGGTCTCGATCTCGGTGGCCGAGTCGAGCAGCGAATCGGAGACGGCCTCGACAGCCTTCTCGATGCCGCGCTTGAGGCCCATCGGGTTGGAGCCGGCGGCCACGTTGCGCAGGCCCTCGCGGACCAGTGCCTGGGCCAGCACGGTGGCGGTGGTGGTGCCGTCGCCCGCGACGTCGTCGGTCTTCTTGGCGACTTCCTTGACCAGCTCGGCGCCGATCTTCTCGTACGGGTCCTCCAGCTCGATCTCCTTGGCGATGGACACGCCATCGTTGGTGATCGTGGGGGCGCCCCACTTCTTCTCCAGGACGACGTTGCGACCCTTGGGGCCGAGCGTCACCTTGACGGTGTCAGCGAGGACGTTCAGACCCCGCTCGAGGCCGCGACGGGCCTCTTCATCGAAAGCAATCTGCTTCGCCATTGTTGAGTGATCCTCCGGTAGGGGGTGACACTGAAATTCTTGGGTCGGACTCGGTGCCCGCGACGGACGACCGGAGGTGTCTTCGAAACCGGTCTCACCGTCCCGACCTGGCACTCACATGCCGTGAGTGCCAACCTCGTTTTTAGCACTCTCCTACTGCGAGTGCAAGGTCGCGAGGCGACGGGCGTTAACCAGCGAAACCGACGAGTGCGCCTTCCCCCGGCACCGCGAACGGTAGGTTCAGCGGCAACATGTCCGGTGAACTGATGACGATCGTGGTGCTGGGGACGGCACTAGCCCTGGTGCTGTTTGTGATCGCGCTGCGCACTCGGGGGGTTGTCTCCACCCCGCACGAACGTGCCATCCACGACACCCTGGCCGCCGCCGCAGCAGCCGCGCACCCCCTACGCGACGGCCTGACCACCGAATCGGCCAGCGAGGCTGTCGGACCGCTACGAGCTCTCACCGCCACCGAAGGTGTCGCCCTCTTTGACTCCGACGGCACCCTCCTGGCCCGCGACGGCGAACCCGACATCTGGACCTCCGCCGTCCTCACCACCGCCGCACACCTCGCCCGCGAAACCCTGGACAGCCGCCGGCGCGGCCTCCACGATGACCCGGCCGGGCCGGGTGGTGCCGTCCGCACCCTCGTGGCCGCCCCCCTGATGACCGACGACGTCAGTTCCGGCGTCCTGGTCGTGGCCGCCATCGGGCACCCCGGCCCCGGCCAGATCGGGGCCATCACTGAGGTCGCCAACTACGCGGCCACCCAACTGCAGCTGGCCGAACTCGACGCCTCGCGCGCCCGCCTCGACCGCGCCGAAGTCCTCGCCCTGCGCGCCCAGATCGACCCGCACTTCATCTACAACGCCCTGGGCACCATCGCTTCCTTTGTCCGCACCGACCCCGCGCGGGCGCGCGAACTGATCCTCGACTTCGCCGACTTCACTCGCTACTCGTTCCGCGCCGCGGGCCAATACACCTCGCTAGCCGACGAACTCGGCAACATCGACCGGTACCTCACCCTCGAACGCGCCCGCTTCGGCGAGGGCCTGAACGTCCGCCTGCACGTCGATCCCGAAGTGCTCGGCGTCGTCGTCCCGTTCCTGGCCCTGCAGCCCCTCGTGGAGAACGCGGTCCGGCACGGCCTGGCTGGGCGCCGCGCGGGCCTGATCACCATCACCGCGCGCGGTGAAGGCACCAACTGCGAAATCAGCGTGGAGGACGACGGCGTCGGCATGGACCCGGAACTGCTGCGCAGCGGCGCCATCGATGCACTCACCCCGCCGGATGTTCTCGCCAGCGAAAGCGACGGCGCCCACGTCGGCCTGACCAATGTGGATCAACGCCTGCGATCGGCCTTCGGCAACGACTACGGTTTGGTCGTCGAGACCGGGATCGGAGTCGGCACCAAAGTCGGCATGCGTGTACCGAAGTTCGCCGCTGGCATCCGCGCCGACTCCACCGGCCAGGAGGGAGGCCCGCGATGAGTCTGCGCGTGTTGGCAGTCGACGACGAAGCCCCCGCCCTTGACGAGCTGATGTACCTGTTGAACCAGAGCCCCGCCATCAGCGACGTGGTCGGCGCCGCCGATGCCACCGAGGCCCTCCGGCTGCTGTCCGAACGAGCTGTGGACGCCGCTTTCCTCGACATCTCGATGCCCGGCCTGTCCGGTATGGAACTGGCGGCGGTGCTGGCCCGCTACGTCGACCCGCCAGCCCTGGTATTCGTCACCGCGCACGCCGACCGCGCCGTCGCAGCCTTCGACATCGGCGCCGTCGACTACCTCCTGAAGCCGCTGCGCGCCGAACGTCTCGCGCAGGCGATCGAACGCGTCCTGGCCGCCCG
>NZ_JBAQWU010000306.1:0-4262 GCF_049299075.1 Gordonia sp. (in: high G+C Gram-positive bacteria) | reverse complement strand
GTCGCGGTGTTCAAGGCGGCCGGCTATCAGCTCAGCCGGTCGTTCGACGGCAGCACTGTGCACGTCGAGTTCGACATCGACCGGACCGATGCCATCGAGTCGGTTCGTAACGCCCGCGAGCGTGCGTCCGAGGCGCGCAGTATCGCTAACCTGCTGCGCCCGCAGGCGGTGGCCGTGATCGGTGCGTCGTCGGACCCGAAGAAGGTCGGCCACGTGTTGCTCGCCAACCTGATCGCGGCCGGTTTCACCGGCCCGGTCTATCCGGTGAACGGACCCGGTCAGACCCGGTCGGTGCGCGCCATCCGCGCCTACGAGCGGGTCATCGACATCCCCGATCCGGTGGACCTGGCCGTGGTGGCCGTGCCCGCCTCGGAGATGACCGACGTGCTCGACGACTGTCTGGCGAAGGGCGTCAAAACGCTCGTCGTGGTCTCCTCCGGGTTCGGTGAACTCGGCGACGAGGGAATGGTCACCGAACGCGCGCTGGTCGAACAGGTCCGGGCACACGGCATGCGGTTGGTCGGGCCGAACGCGCTCGGAGTGGTGAACAACGCGCCGGAGATCGCCCTCAACGCGACACTGGCCCCCCGCATTCCGGGCCCGGGGCACGTCGGCTTCTTCTGCCAGTCCGGCGCCCTGGGTATCACGATCCTCGATCACGCTGCCCAGCGCCAGCTGGGTCTGTCCACGTTCGTCTCGGCGGGTAACCGCGCCGACGTCTCGGGCAACGACCTGCTGCAGTACTGGGACACCGACGATTCCACCGACGTCGTGCTCCTGTATTTGGAGAACGTCGGTAACCCACGCAAGTTCAGCCGGATTGCGCGTCGGGTCGGCCGTAAAAAGCCGGTCGTGGCGATCAAATCGGGACATGGTGCACTGACCCGGGTGAGTGCGCAGCGCGAACGCTACGGTGCGGTCGACGACCGGATCGCCCAGATGATTCTTGCCCAGGCCGGGGTACTGCAGGTCGATACCCTCACCGACTTGTTCGACGCCGCCACGGTGCTGGCGTACCAACCATTGCCCGCCGGGCCGCGTACGGCGATTGTCGGTAACTCCTCGGTCATTGCTTCGCTGGCCGCCAATACGGCCCGCAGTTCCGGACTCACGGTGGTCTCGCTGATCGACTTGGGCCCCGCTGTGGTCGAATCCGAACTATCTGCTGCAGTGACCAGAGCCCTGGACGATCCGGAAGTCGACGCGCTGATCGTCGTATTCGTGCCGCCGGTTGCGGTGGATGCCGCTGAGTACTCGCGCGCCCTGATCGGTGCGGCGCAGCACTGCGCCATCCCCGGCAGCAAGCCGATCACCACCACCTTTCTGGCGACCGAAGGCATCCCGGCCGGTCTGTCGGTGGTCGGTCTGGAAGGAGTACCGACCCGCGGGTCGATTCCCTCCTATGCGACGCCCGAGCGGGCTGCCAGCGCGTTAGCGCTGAGCTGGCAGTATGCCAAGTGGAAGGCGCGGCCCGAAAGCATCGAAGTGGATCTGACGGGGGTGTCGCCGGAGCACGCGCGCAGCTACATCCGCGAACTGATGGGGGAGGGTACGAGCGAACTCACGCCGGTCCAGGCCGCCACAGTGCTGGCGTGGTATGGCATCGAGGTGGTGGAGTTCCGCGAGGTCACGACCTTGCACGAGGCGTCCGCGGCGGCGCGGGAACTCGGATTCCCGGTGGCCGTGAAGGCGGTCAGCGATGAGTGGGTGGGGCGACTCGACCGGGATGGTGCACGGCTGGACCTGTCGGATGCGACCGCCGTGATTACCGCGTTCGCTGAGCTTCAGGCACTGACCGGTGAACAGGCCCTTCAAGTGCAAAAGATGGCCCCCAAGGGGCTGGGCCTGTCCATCGGGGTGACGGAGAATACCGCGTTCGGTCCGGTCGCCTCGTTCGGGCTGTCCGGCCGGATCTTCGAATCTCTCGATGACCGGAGCTATCGAGCGGTGCCGATGACCCTCGACGACGCGGACGATCTACTCAACGAGCCGCGCTCCGCGCAGCTGCTCAACGCAGAGATCGGGGATCGGCCCGCCGATCGTGCGGCCGTGGTTGATGTGCTGCTACGGGTCTCTCAGCTGGTCGATGACATTCCCGAGATACGTGAAGTTCGGCTCGACCCGATCCTGTCGTCACCGGAGGGCACCGCGGTGCTGTCGGCGTACCTGATGATCGGACCGGTCCCGGCACTGGGTGACACGGGACCGCGCCGCCTGGGCTGAGATCCCGAAGGCACACCGGCCCACGACCGCCGCAGCGTTCGTGGGCCGGTGTGTCGGTCGGCGATCAGCTCGCGTAGGCGCGCAGCTTATCGGCGCGGTCACCCTGGCGGAGCTTGCCCATGACCTCGCGCTCGATCTGGCGGACGCGCTCGCGGGAGAGCCCGAATGTGCGGCCGATCTGATCTAGGGTGCGGGGCTGACCGTCATCGAGCCCGAAGCGCAGGGTGATGACCTGTCGTTCCCGGGCGTCGAGGGTACCCAGGACGGTCCGGATATCGGAGTGCAGCAGGTGACTTATCACCACATTCTCTGCGGAGGTGGCTTCGGTGTCTTCGATGAAGTCGCCGAGCGGGGCCTCTTCGTCGGTGCCGACCGGCATATCCAGGCTGACGGTGTCGCGGCTGTGGTCCATCAGATCGGCGATCTTCGCCGCCGGGATGCCGGTCTCGGCCGACAGTTCCTCGTCGGTGGCCTCGCGGCCCAGCTGCTGGTGCAGCTCGCGGCGGATCCGGGAGATCTTGTTCACTTGCTCGACGAGGTGGACGGGGAGGCGGATGGTGCGGCTCTGATCGGCCATACCGCGACTGATCGCCTGGCGGATCCACCAGGTGGCGTAGGTCGAGAACTTGAAGCCCTTGGCGTAGTCGAACTTCTCCATGGCGCGGATCAGGCCGAGGTTGCCTTCCTGAATCAAGTCCAACAGCGGCATGCCGCGGCCGGTGTAGCGCTTGGCCAACGACACCACCAGTCGCAAATTGGCTTCCAACAGGTGAGCGCGCGCCTGCACGCCTTCGCGGACGAGAATCTTCAGGTCGCGCTTGCGGGCGGCGCCCATTCGCTTAGTGGTGTCGAGAAGATGCTGCGCGTAGAGACCGACTTCGATGGCCTTAGCCAGATCGACTTCCTGCTCGGCAGTGAGCAACGCCGTGCGACCGATTCCGTTGAGGTAGACGCGGACCAGATCAGCGGACGGCGACTGCGCGTCCAGGTCCTGGGCGGTGGGCGTGGGACGGGTTGCGGTGGTCATGCGGCCTCCTCGTATCGACGTGGATCTAGCAAGTGCATTCACCTGGTCCAACGCCGCAGGCGCACGGAAGGTTCCCGCATTGACTGAGAAGTCGCTGAGGAAGCCGGCGGATCCCTCAGCCGAGGGGCGGGTCGTCGGCGGACGGGTGCTGCCGGGCGGGCTCGCGATCAACCAGACCACCGTCAATCACCCGGGAGTCCGGACCGGGCGGGGTGTGGCTGGTGGCTTCGGCGGTCAGTTCGCCCGGCCCGACGGTGCGGCCGGCGCCGAACCGGTAGTACTGGACGTCTTCGCGCTGGCGGGGCGGTCGGTCGTTGGCGATAAGCACGGCGACCCAGGGGAGCGGGATGGAGATCGCGATGATGCCGATCGCCCACCAAGGGCTGGCGGTCCACGCGTACACCAGACCCGCGATCACCAGGGCCGGTACCCGAATGCTCATCATCAGCAGATACTTTCGGACCCGGGCCCGATGCTGGGCCTCCAGACTGTCTTCGGCACTGGTGATGAGAAAGGCGTCGGTCGTGGTCGCTGACTGCCTGGCGTTCTCGGTTGCTCGTGCCATGTCTCCACTGTCCCACTTCCCCGGGCCGCGCGCACACACGGGTGGACCGGGTGCGTCACAATGGAGAGATGACGACCAAGACGATAGAACGCCCCGACCTCGACGAGCGGACTGAACAGGACGACGACACTCCGAAGGTCTTCCACTACGTCAAGAAGGACAAGATCGCCGAGAGCGCGGTGTTGGGCAGCCACGTCGTTGCGCTGTGCGGCGAGGTCTTCCCGGTCACGAAGTCGGCCAAACCGGGCTCGCCGGTGTGTGAGCGCTGCAAGAAGGTCTACGCCAAGATGAAGAAGGACTGACGCGGACGCGGCTCAGTTGCCCTCGTCGGATCGTCGGGCACGGCGCCAGGAGTCAGTGATTTCGCTGGTCTGCGCGGTGACCCAATGCCGAACCGCCGGTCGATTCTTTTTGCTAGGCCAGAGCTCTTCGATGGCCGCATTGAAC
>NZ_JBAQWU010000305.1:0-14556 GCF_049299075.1 Gordonia sp. (in: high G+C Gram-positive bacteria) | reverse complement strand
GCGCACAGCACCTCGGCCGCCTCGGCGCGGATGCGCGCGGCCACGGTCTCGTCGAAACCGCCGCCGTCGTGGTCGCCGAGATCCCGCGGGGCGGTGGGCCGGTAGGGCTCGTCGATCCACCGGTCGTCGCCGGTGAGCAGCGCCAGCGATCCCAGCAGGACCGGCAGATTGGCTGCCTCGAGCGCGGCGTGGAGCTCGGCATCAGTGAAGTCGGTCGACGGCTCGAAGGCCCCACGGGGCCTGCCGCCGGGGTGCGGATTCTGTGCGTTATCGAGGCGCTGCATACGGCAACCATACAGAGTGTTCATACGTGGTGTCAATCACAATCGAGTGATTGACCCGGAGTGATCGACGGATGCACAAGGGCCGCCCGGATCACTCCGGGCGGCCCTGTCGCACGCGTCCCTACAAGCCGAGTGAACGCCCGACGATCTCGCGCATGATCTCGTTGGTTCCCCCGTAAATCCGCTGGACGCGGCAGTCGCGCCACCGGCGCGCGACCTCGTACTCCTCCATGTAGCCGTAGCCACCGTGCATCTGCAGGCACGCGTCCAGAGCTTCGAACTCGAGCTCAGTCGTGGCGAACTTCGCCCCGGCCGCCTGCGCACCGGACAACTCGCCCGCGTTCTGCGACTCGATGCATCGGTCGACGTAGACGCGCGCCATGTCGACTCGGGTCGCCAGTTCCGCCAGCCGGAAGCGATTCGCCTGGAAACTGCCGATCGGCTGACCGAAGGCATTCCGTTCGGAGGCGTACTCGACCGCCGTCCGCACCGCCCATTCCGCATTGGCCACCGCGACGACGGCCATCGACAATCGCTCCTGGGCGAGGTTGCCCATCAGATAGCGCAGACCGTCGCCCGGCTCACCGAGCACATCGGCGTCCGGTACGAACACGTCCCGGAAGAAGAGCTCGGCGGTATCCTGCGCTTTGCGGCCGATCTTCTCCAGCTTCCGTCCGCGCTCGAAGCCTTCCTGACCGTCGGCGATCACGAACAGCCCGAGCCCCTCCCGGGCGTCGCCGGCGATCTTGGCCGCCACGATCACCAGATCCGCCTGGATCCCCCGGGTGACGAAGGTCTTGGCCCCGTTCAGCCGCCAGCCCCCGTGTTCGCGCGTCGCCGTCGACGAGATCGCCCGCAGATCCGACCCGGTCCCCGGCTCGGACATGGAGATCGCGATCGCCGTCTCGCCGGAGACGATGCCCGGCAGCCAGCGCCGCTGCTGCGTCGCGGAGGCGACGTCGAGGAAGTAGGGCAGGACGATGTCGTTGGTCAGCGAGAAACCGTCACCGACGGTGCCGGTGCCCACCACTTCCTCGTTGAGCACCGCGTTGAATCGGAAGTCCCGAAGGCCGGCGCCGCCGAACTCCTCCGGAGCGGCGAATCCGACGTAGCCCTGCGCCGCCGCTTTGGACCAGAACGCCCGGTCCACGAGGCCCCGCTGCTCCCACTCCCGCGTGTGGGGCACCGCTTCGCGCTGGAGGAATGCCCGGACCGACTGCCGGAACTGCTCGTGCTCTGGTTCGAATATCGTGCGCTGCATCTACAGGCCCATCGACTTTCCGATGATCTCCTTCATGATCTCGCTGGTCCCTCCGTAGATGCGCTGTACGCGCGCATCTACGTAGGCCCGCGAGATCGGATACTCCTCCATGTACCCGTATCCGCCGAACATCTGGAGGCAGCGGTCCACCACCCGGCCCTGCACTTCGGTCGCGGCGAGCTTCGCCATGGCGGCACGGTCGGCGGACAGGCTGCCGTCCACATGGGCCCGAAGGCAGTCGTAGACGAAGGAGCGGACCACTTCGGCCTGCACGTGGGCGTCAGCCAGGGTGAACCGGGTGTTCTGGTTGGCCGACAGCGGTCGCCCGAAAGCGGTGCGCTCACGCACGTAGGACGACGCCAGCTCCACCGCTCGAGCGGCCGCCTCGGCGCTCGCCACGGCGATGGTCAAGCGCTCCTGCGGCAGATTGGAGACCAGGTAGGTGAAACCGGCTCCGGCCTCGCCCAGCAGATTTTCGGCGGGCACCCGCACCTCGTCGAACGACAATTCGGCGGTGTCCTGCGCGTGCATGCCGATCTTCGCCAGATTGCGGCCCCGAGTGAAACCCGGGGTGTCCCGCTCGACCACCAGCAGCGAGAGTCCGCCGTGCCGGCTGTCGGTCTTCTCGGTGCGCGCGGCGACGATCACCAAATCCGCGTTGATGCCGTTGGAGATGAAGGTCTTCGATCCGTTCAGCACGTAGTTATCACCGTCGAGCCGAGCGGTGGCGGCGATCCCGGCCAGATCGGATCCGGTGCCGGGCTCGGTCATCGCGATCGCCGCGATCAACTCGCCGGAGGCGAGTCCGGGCAGCCAGCGCCGCGCCTGTTCCGGGGGGCTGTACCGCAGGAAGTACGGGACGCAGATGTCGTTGTGCAGGTTGATGCCGAACGACATCACGCCGGCCCGCGCCACTTCCTCGGCGAGGATCGCGTTGAACCGGAAGTCGTCCACGCCCCCGCCGCCGTACTCCTCCGGGACCGCCATCCCGAGGAATCCGTGCGCACCCGCCTGAGTGAACACCGACCGCGGAATTATGCCGTCCCGCTGCCAGTCCTCGTAGTGCGGAACGACGTACTCCTCAAGGAACCGCCGGAAGCTATCGCGGAAGGCCTCGTGCTCGGGTTCGTAGACCGGCGCGCTCTGTTCGTTCATCGTCGTCATACTCAAGACTATACATGTTGTACATACACTCTGTTCGGCTACTTCGGCTGTTCTTGCTCGCCGAGCGCGGACGGGAGCTCGCTGATGTCGGTGATCTGCCAGTCCTGACCGCTGTCGATGGTCAGCCGGTAGGTGGCCGTCGACTGCACGCCGTCCGGGCGCTGGGTGTTGGTGGTCAGCATGTCGACGAACGCCACGACCTGGTACACCCCGTCCGAGGACGACTCCACCTTCGCCGCGATCGGCTCGGACACCGTGGTCCACTGCAGCGGCTGGATGATCTGATCCATCGACGTCGCCGCCTTGTTCAGTCGCTCCGCCAGTTCCGGACTGGTGCCCTCGGTCAGCCGTTTGCGCCAGGTGCCCGGGTCCCGGAAGTCCATGTCGGCCGCCCCGACGGCGTAGTCGAGCGCGACCTGCTCGGCGCGCGCCGAGGCGGCGGCCTGCCGGTTCCGCTCGGACAGGTCCGACTTGGCCGACGCCAACTGCCAGGACAGAATCCCGATCGCGACGACGACAGCGATCACCGCCACCGCCACGACCACCGTCCTGGTCAATGTCGCCACCGAGACGACTCGCGCGGAGGAGCCGTCCTTCGACGACTGCTCGTCTGGTTCTGCGGCCTTCTGTTCGGCGGCCTTCTGTTCGGTGTCATCCTTGTCGGCGTCGTTCCGTTCGGCGTCCTTGCGCTCTACTTGCTTGACGGCCATTGTTCTGTCCTTTCATCGGGATCGTCGGCTCGGCGCCGGCGGTCAGTTCATCCGGCCGGTATCTCCACCGTGATCGCGCCGGGCTTCGAGGTGGCCGCCAGCGCCTGAGTCAGGAAGCGACCGAGGTCCACCGCGCTCAGCGCCGCTGCGCCGGCCCGCGCGGCCGGAAGGACGTTCTCGCCGATCACGTTGAGGTCCTCGGCCGTGTTGTCCAGGAACGACTGGAGTTCGGCCAGGAACGGGCTCGCGCCGTCAGTCACACCGACCAGCAGCGGACCGCCCAGATTCACCGCATCCCGGATGGAATCGAGCATGTCCCGAAAGCCCTCACCGAAGGCCTGCAACTCGGGGGTCGTGGCCGCCAGGCTCGCCGGCACATCACCGGTGCGGGCCAGCAGTGGCTGCAGTGTCGAGAGCAGGGTGGTCAGACTGTCCGCCTGTTGCTCGAACTCGGCCGCCAGCAGCCGGCCTGCGGTGTTCAGGTCGTCGACCACCGACAGATCCTGCGGCAATGAGCCGTGGAGGGTCTCGAAGATGGAGCCGACCTGATCGGGATCGACCTGCCGGAGCAGGATCGTCAACCGTTCGGACAGCACGTTGAACGGGGTCGGCACCGAGACCCGGTCGGACTCGATCTGGGCGCCGTCGGCCAGGTACGGCGCTCCCAGCCCGAGAGACCGCACCGCGACGTACGCCTCTCCCAGCGCCGAGAGATTGTCCACCCGGAAATCACTGTCGGCCGGGATCCTTCGATCATCGCCGTAGTTCCACTCCACGCGAACGCCGCCGGTTACCGGGCGGACGGCCGTGACGTGTCCGGATTCGACTCCGTTGACCAGCACGCGCGAGCCGGTCAACAGACCGTTGCTCTCCGGCACCACGAAGCTCGCCGATTTGGTTTTCGTCAGCGCGCCGACGGTCAGCCCGTTCTGGAACATGTAGGTCACTGACAGTGCGGCGATCACCAGCATCGCCAGCACTGACAGTCGAGTCTTGGTGATCATCGGACGGCTCCCAGCATGCGCAGAATAGTTTCGGCGTCGTCGACCAGCTGATCGCCGGCCGGGCTCGACAGCGAGACGATGTCGACCGACGGCGATTCCGACCAGGGCAGCAGCGTGGTGCGCAAGAAGTTGTTCAGTCGGGTCGCCGCGGTCGGGACGCTCTGTTCGTCACCGCGCGCCAACCACAACGTCTCGGTCAGCGACTCGAGCATCGGCGACAGCCAGAGCCCGCCGGAGAAGATGGTGCCGACCGACGGCAGCAAGGTGCTGATGTGCGAGATCACCTGGTTCGCGACGGCGTCCCAGTACTCGAGTCCCTCAGCACTGAACATCGGCTGCCACTCGTCAGCGTTGCCCGCGACTGATTCCGCCGAGGCGCTCAGGCCGTTGAGGAAGCGGTCGATCGAGGTCGTGTTCCGGGCGAGATCACGCAGGTCCACCGCAAGAGTCGACGAGAGGGCCCGCAGTTCGCGCGGTGGCGGCACCACATCGTTGAGAGTGGCCATCGTGTCCTGGAGCTTCCCGATGCTGCCGCCGTTGACGAAGTGCGCGAGCACCGCGATGGTGTCCTCGAGCTGCGGCGGTGCCAGCGTCCGCTCGACCGAGATGATTCCGTCCGGAGCGATGAACGACCCGTTCTCCCCGGAGTCGGGGTCGGGCGTCAACGCAATGTAGGTGTCACCGAGCAGCGTGTTCTGCCGGATGACCGCACCGGCCCCCGCAGGCACCCGGGTCCCGTCGCCGAGTCCGAGGCGGACGTCCACGCGATCCTCGTGCGCCCGGAGGCTCTGCACCTCACCAACCCGAATGCCGTTCATCACGACATCGGCCCCGGACGGCAGGTTCATCACGTTCTCGAACTGCGCCGTGATGACGTAGTCCGCGGCGACGCCGCCGCGCACCGAGGGGAAGTCGTTGGGGCTGATCGAGCATCCGGAGATGCCGAACACCAGTACCACTACCGCCAGGATTCCGGCCGCCGGGCGGCCGAGGACCTTCCGCTTCATTTCGCCGCCTTTCTCAGGATGAGGTCGATCAGGTTCAGGTCGTCACCGAGACCGGTGATCTCCGGCGCCTTGTAGGGCATCGACAGCCCACCGGAATGCTGGGCCTGCTGACGCAGCGCCGCGGCGATCGACGGCACCGTGCCGTAGAGCTTCTGCAGATCGGGCGCCCGAGCGGCACCGAGCCGGATCATCTCTGTCACCGGACCATGAACCATGGGCCAGATCAGGTCGCCGTAGTTGGACTGGATGTCGTAGAGCACGGCGACGAGCCAGCCGACGCCGCGATCGAACTTGGCGACCCTCGGCGTCAACACGGCGGTCGAGCGAGCGACCTCGGGCAACTGGTCGACGATCGAGCCGATCTCACCCCAGGAACGCAGGGCCTCGTCAGTCAACGGCGCCATGTTCATGATCGACGAACCGATGTCAGCGACGACGCGGTCGGGGTTACGTGCCGCGCCTGCAGCGCTGGTGAACATCGCGTTCGCCGATCCACCGATCCCCTGCAGAGCCTGATCGAGACCGCTGATCGACTGTCGGACATTGACGGTGCCGTCGGCGACCAGGCTGTCGATGAAGTCAGCGGCGGAGCCGGCGATCTCGGAGATGCTCGCGGGGGTGTACGAACGGTCGGGGGGTATGCACTGGTCCACGACGAGCTCCGCGCCGCCGCGGTAGTTGCCGACCAGTTCCAAACTCCGGTCGGCGAGCAGCGACTTGGAGCGGCTCACCACCTCCACGTCCGCCGGGTAACTGCGACCGCCGTCGAGCTCGAAGCCCACCCGGGCTCCTCGCTCTGACGTCTCGACCGAGGTCACCCGGCCCACCTGAAACCCCATCTGCGACACGGGGTTGCCCACATACAGCCCGACGGCGTCAGGCAGCTCGGCGCAGTAGCCACCGGTCGCCCGGTCGTCGGATCCGCGCGCCACTAGCAGGCAGGCCGCCGCCACGATCGCGACCACGGCCAGCGCGATCGCCCCGAAAGTCACACTGCGTCTATTCATCTCAGCAGTCCCGTCCCGCCAGCGGCACACACAGGCGGCTCATGTCGATCACGCCGCCACCGAGCGTCCTCATCCCCTCGGGAGTCACCCACCGGGCGAGCTGATCCCGGAGGGCGAGGAGGTTGTCCAGCGCGGGCCCCATATCCCGTTGAATCCCCTCGACCGCGTCCCGGATGTTCTCCACATGGGCGTGTGCGGCGTCGGCGTTCTCCAGATAGAACTTCTCCAGCGGCTGCAGACGCCACAGTGCATTGCTCATTAGTCGATAGGTTTCGTTGAAGCCGACGCTGTTGTTGTTGTACGTCGAGATCACGATGTCGATCTTCTTGATCAGCTCGAAGACGAAGGCACGGTTGGCGTTGAACGTCTGCAGGTACTCCTGGGACATCGACGCAATGCGGTCGATCTGGCCCCGTTGACGATCGAGCACCTCGGCGACCGATCCCATGCCCTTGACGATGGATCGCAGCGAATCCGGTTGCCGGTCAAGGCCTTCAGCCACCTCGTCGAGATTCGATTCGATCACCGTGCTGTCCACCTCGTCGGTCACCCCGGGAACGCGTTGCAGCACGTCGTTGATCGAGTACGGAACGCTGACCCGGTCCGTCGCGATCCGCCCGTCCTCGGCGCGACGGTCCCCCAGCGGGATCAAGTTCACCGCGTATCCGCCGACGGGGGTACGCATCCGCACCTCGATACGGGACTGGTCGCCGACGAACACCTCGTCGTCGATCTCCGCTTCGATCACCACGGACTCCGCGCCGAGGGACATGCTGGTCACCTTGCCGACTCCGATGCCCGCGACACGGACGTCTTCGCCGGTACTGACCGCCGCGGCGTCGTCGGTCTCGAACCGGATCGTCTGCTGGCCCAGTGGACGGAGGTACACGAAGCCCAGAACGACGAGCAGCACGACCGCGGAGACCAGCGCGGTCCCGCCGAGGGCCAGATTGCTCTCCCCGAGTCGTCCGTAGAACCCGCGCACGGCCTGGGCCGTTTTCGTCAGCGGCTGCACAGCACGACCTCGCTTCCGCTCAGGAGAACGCGGACGTCGGTGGGCAACTGCGCCCGTCCGTTGCTGCAGGCTCGATTCGGCGACGACGAGACCTCGAGTCCCGCCGCTACCGCGGGCACTGCGCGGAAGGATTCGAGCATCGCGCCGGCCGACGGGAATGTCTGCCGCAAGAGTGTCTCCACATCGAAGTTCTCGTTCAGGCCGATCGATTCGAGGAGACCGTCGACGGGTCCCAGGAAGGCCGGTCCGGCCGAGGCGGTCTTGGGGAACTCCTCAAGAACGGCGAAGGCGTTGCCGATCGGCACCTGCACGGCCTTCAGGAATCCCATGACGTATTCAGATCTGCCGCCGAAGGTGTCGGCGACGCGGCCCATGTTCTCGGCCAGGATGCTGATCACCTTTTGCCGGTCCTCGGCGTACGAGGCCAAGCGCTCGGCGCTGGCGAGCATCGGTGCCAGGCCCTGCCCGTCGCCCTGCAGCAGGAGCAGGGCGTTTTCGGTGAACTCGTCGATCTCCTCGGTGCGCATGGTCGCCAGCACCGGCTGCAATCCGTTGAACAGTTCGGTGATGTCGAACGACGACGAGGTGGCGTCGACGGGCAAGTGCGACACTTCGGTGCCCGGATCGTCGGGTTGCGTCAGATCCAGGTACCGGACACCGGTCAGGTTCTGGTACTTCACCGCGAGCCGCGAACCGCCGGTCAGTGTGTAGCCGTCATCCATGCTGAACCCGACCCGCGCGATCGCCTGACCGTCCTTCCGGCGGAGGTCGATGGAGTCGATCTTGCCGATCCGCAGCCCTTTGAAGCGCACATCGCCGTTGACGCTGAGGCCGGACACGTCGGTGAAGTCGGCACTGTATTCGCGCGTAGCGGAGTCCACCGGGTTGCGCATGGCGTTGAGCACCAGACCGAACAACAGAACGGTCACCACGGCGACTGCCGCCAGTTTCGCGGCCGTGACGGCCGTCCGGGTGCGGGTGTTCATCGACTTCCTCCACGGCTGCGGGTTCGATCGGGTCCCAGCCCGATCTGCTTCATCGGAGCGGCCATCGACGGGAGCGATCCCAGGACGACACGCAGTTGCAGCGTCTTGTGCTCGTCGTCGCCGACGAAGGCTCCGTCGAGCCTCTTGATCAGCTCGGCGAACTGCGCGACGCGGTCCTTGCCGCCGAACATCGGCTGAGCACCGTCGGAGACCACGCGGACGGCTTCGACCACCGGCGTCAGGTCGCTCTCGTGCGATGCCAGGAGGGTTCCGGCCGCACCGAACAGATCCGACCCCAGCAACGCGAGCGTTTCATCGGTCTCGTCGGTCAACGGCACGTTGAGACCGACTGAGCCGTCCGGTGTCCGGTTGTAGGCACTGTTGAAGATGTCGAACAGCGCGGAGGACATTTCGTCCTCGAAGGCCGGCAGGACGGCGAGGATCCCGTTGATCCGCCGGAGATGAACACTGGGCAGGGCCTGCTGGGTCTTGGCGACCTTATCGGTGAGGATCATTCCCGAACGGATGAGCGGTGCCAGGCCGTCCGCGTAGCGCATCACCTCGTCGAGCCCGGCGATCACCTCGGAGGTGAGGGTGCCGTCGATCACCAGCGAGCCGGATTCGATCATCGTCGACATTGTGTAGTCCTCGGACTCTTGCCGTGTGTAGACGCTTCCGGCCCGGATCGGCCCGCCCCGTCCGCCCGGTTTGAGGTTCACCCCGGTGATGCCGAAGTAGTTCTCCGGACGGAAGTCCACCTGGAACTGGTCGTCGAGCAGCCCGGCACTCGCGTCCTCGACGGCGAGGGTCATGGTCACTTCCCCACCCCGCTGCTGCACCAGATCTGTCACCGTCCCCACTTCGGTGCCCCGGAGAAGGACGGCGGAACCTTCCTTGACTCCGGGCCCGAGTGCGGGCACCACCACCGAGAAGCGGACACCGCCGGGGGCGGTCGCCTTCGGGTACACCCAGATCATCACGCCGATCACGACGGTGATCACGGTGAGGAGGGCAGTGCCTGCGACGATCAGTGTGCGTCGCTGCCGGGGGTCGGAGCCCCGGATGAAGTCCTGGTTGACCATCTGTGCCATATCAGCCTCGGAACGGTAGTTCTGGGTTGAGTCCCCAGATCGCAACGGTCATAAGGAAGTTGAGGACCACGATCGCCACCAGGCTCGCGCGGATCGCCCGGCCGGAGGCCGCCCCGACGCCCGCTGGACCACCGCTGGCGAAATAGCCGTAGTAGCAATGGATCATGGTGACGACGACGCAGAAGACCAGCGCCTTGACCACCGACGCGGCCAGATCCGGCAGGGTGACGAACTGGGCGAAGTAGTGGTCGTAGGTGCCCGCCGGTTGATCATAGAAGACCTTGATGATGAGTCCGCCGGTGACGAAGCTGACGACGATCGCCATCAAATAGCCGGGCAGGACCACCAGCATTCCGCCGATGAGTCGCGTACCGACGACGAAGGGGATGGCTTGCAGCCCCATGGTTTCGGTAGCGTCGATCTCCTCGGAGATCCGCATGGCACCGATCTCCGCCGTCATCCGGCAGCCGGCCTGAGCGGCGAAGCCGATGCCGGTGATGATCGGCGCGATCACCCGGATGTTGCCGAATGAGCCGATGATTCCGGTCAGCGATCCGAACCCGAGCAGGTCGAACGCCATGAACGCCTGGATCGCCACGACCGCACCGACTGCCAGGCCGAGGAAGAACATCAGGCTCATCACGCCGCCGTCGACGATGAGTGAGCCACTGCCCCATGCCATGTCGTTCATGGTCTTCTTGGTTTGGCGCCGGTAGTGCTTGACCGTCTTCGGCAGCAGAACGATCGTCCGGGTGCAGAACATGACGATCTGACCGAGCTCGGCGATCATCGCGGTCAGGCGCCGCAGGCTCCGCTGCGCCGTGCGCCCGGTGAGTCCCTGGTGGATACGGGAAGGTCGTTGAACCGTCATCGATCAGGCCAATCTCGCGGGGAAGAACATCGTCTGCAACTGGCTCACAATCAGATTGGTCATGAAGATCAGGAACACGCTGAGGACCACCGACGCGTTGACGGCATTCGCGACGCCTTTCGGGCCGCCTTTGGCCTCCAGCCCCCGCAGACTCGCGACCACCACCACGATCACCGCGAACAGAACCGCCTTGAGCGTCGAGAAGACCAGATCGGTGGGAGTGGCGAAGGCGCCGAACGACTGCCAGAAGCTGGCCGGGACAACGCCGTTGACGTTCGCGGAGATCGCCAGTCCGGCACCGACGCCGGCACAGATGATGATGATGCACAGTGCGGGCGCGATCAGGAGCATGGCGATGAACCGGGGGACGATCAGCCGCTGGATCGGATTGACGCCCATCACGCGCATCGCGTCGATCTCCTCTCGGATGGACCGGGCACCGATGTCCGAGGCGATCGCCGAGGCGGCCGCACCGCTCATGAGTAGACCGGCGGCCATGGGCGCCCCCTGCCCCACCACACCGAGTCCGCTGGCGGCGCCCGCCAGGGAGTTCGCACCGACCTGGTCCATGACTCCGCCGACCTGCACCGATACCTCGGCGCCGATCGGGACCGCCATCAACAGCGCTGGCAGCGCGGTCACCTTGAACAGCTTCAGCGTCTGATCGAGGATCTCGCCGACCGATAGCCGCCAGCCGAACGTGTCGACGATCGAGAAGACGATGAGCTCGACGAAGAGCCGCGCCGACCGTCCGATAGTCTCGATCGACGCCCGGGCGCGGGTGAGCACCGTCGACCCGATGCGGTCGACCCCGGCGACGGCGCGGCCCACGGGTTGTGAGCGCGATGATTCCGTCTCGATGATGTCGGCGGTCATGAAGCCTCCGTTGCAGGACTGATGCACCCGAACCGGCCGATGGAACGGGATGCTGGGGATCTGCTCAACGCGGGTAGCGGTGGATGTTCAGCCCATGAGTTTCCGCAGGACCTTCTGCATCCCGCGGGAGTACGGCGGATAGGCGAATGAAGGGTCCGGTCGCGTTGGCTTGCGGAGCACCGCCTTCTCATGACTGAAGGTGTCGAACCCGTGCTTACCGTGGTAGCGGCCCAGACCGGAATCGCCGACGCCGCCGAACGGGAGCTCCGGCACCAGCAACTGGTACAGAAGGTGGTTGATCCCCACCACACCCGACGACGTGCCATCGAGGACTTTCTCCTCGACTGCGCGCGACTCCGTGAAGAGGTACAGCGCAAGGGGTTTCGGCCGCTCGGTCACGAAATTGATCGCCGCGTCGATGTTCGGGACGCTCACCAGCGGCAGAATCGGCCCGAAGATCTCCTCCCGCATGAGTTCGGAGTCCAGGTCCGGGTCGGTCACGAGTGCCGGTGCGATACGCAGCGTGTTCGCCGCGGACTGGCCGCCGATCTGCTCCCCGCCGTGCGTCTGCAATAGACCGGTGAGCCGATCGAATTGTTTGCGGTTGACGATGTGCGTGGTGTCGTTCGCCGCCCGCACCGGTAGCTCCTCGATCAGGCGCTCGACCAGCTGCGGCCGGACCGACTCCTCGACGATCACGTAATCGGGAGCGATACAGGTCTGCCCGGCGTTGATCGCTTTCGCCCAGGCGATCCGGCGGGCGGCGACCTCGATGTCGGCGTCGGCGGCCACGATGACCGGACTCTTGCCTCCGAGTTCGAGCGTCACCGGCGTCAAGTGCTTGGCGCCGGCTTCCATCACGGCTCGCCCGACGGTGGTCGATCCGGTGAAGAAGATGTGGTCGAACGGCAGCTTGAGCAGGGCCCGGTTCGTCTGACCGTCGCCCAGTACCAAGCGCACCGCGTCCGGGTCCACATAGCGCGGCAGTTCTTCGGCGATCACCGCTCCCGTCGCCGAGGCCATGTCCGACGGCTTGACGACAGCGCAGTTGCCGGCCGCCACAGCACTGACCAAGGGCTGAATCGTCAGCAGCAGCGGAAAGTTCCAGGTTCCCAGGACGAGCACCACGCCCTTCGGCTCCGGCACCGTCCAGGCGCGGCCCGGTGCGGTCGCCGCGCCGTTCGCCACCTTCGTTGGCCGCACCCACTTGGGCAGGTGGGCGAGGGTGTGCCGGATCTCGTGGCGCACCGGCCCGATGTCCGCCATGAAGGAGGCCATCGCACTCCGGCCGAGGTCGGACTCGATCGCCGCAGCGATCCGGTCTTCGCATTCGTCGATGAATCGCAGGAGGCCTCTCAACTGCGCAACCCGCCAGGCCAGCGGCTTGGTACGACCGGTCCGGAACGTCGCCCGCACTCGATCAAACTCTCCCTCGACGTCTTCGATTCGGGTGGTCTCGGCGGCGGCCTGCCTCAGGGACGTACTCATTGCGTTGCTCCAGGATCGACTGAATAGACGTGCTGAGCATACGCAGTGTTTAGACGTGACGTCAATCACTAAATCTGGCCGCAATGCCGGACGGCACGCTGACCTGCAAAGTCTCCCGTTGCCCACCAGACACATTGTCTGGCTTGTTTGTATGGACTACCGTCGGAGCATGATCGATAGTGAACGTGATTCCACCCTGACCGTGCAGGTCGACAAGACCCTCGCGACCGTCACCCTGGCGCGCCCCGCCGCGCTGAACGCCTTCGACACTGAGCTGCAGCACGCGATGCGCACCGCTGTCGACCACCTCTCCGCCGACGAGCACGTTCGCTGCATCCTCATCACCGGCGCCGGTCGCGCATTCTCTGCGGGCGCCGACATCGCCCTCGACGACCTCTCCGACGACGTGCGCCTGGCACCCCGGACCGAGGAGGAGCTCCGGATGCGCTACAACCCGATGATCCGGGCCATCCGGATGGCACCGAAGCCGGTGGTCGCCGCGGTAAACGGTGCCGCCGTAGGGGTCGGATGCGCGCTCGCCTTGGCATGCGATCAGATCATCGCCGCCGAATCGGCCACCTTCTCGGTCGCCTTCTCCAAGGTGGGACTCACTCTCGACGCCGGCGCCTCGATCCTCCTCGGCGCACGTGTCGGACTGGGCCGGGCCAGTCGGATGGCCTTGCTGAGCGAACGGGTACCCTCGCGCACCGCACTGGACTGGGGAATGGTCGACGCCGTCGTCGACGACGAACACCTCTCGACTGAGGCGACCACTTTGGCACGGGAGCTCGCCGCAGGCCCCACTCGGGCTTTCGCCGCCACCAAGGCGAGCCTGAACACGGCGCTGCTCGGTGAGCTCGACGCCGCCTTCGAAGCCGAGATCCAGGGACAGACACGCCTGGTCGACAGCGCCGATTTCCGCGAGGGGGCACGAGCCTTCGGCGAGCGCCGCCGCCCCGCCTTCACCGGCGAATAGCCGAAGCCGCCCCACGGCGGCCGCTCAGTTCACGCCTCGTCGGCGTACAGCAGAATCTCTTCGCGGGTGTAATCACGATCTGGATGCTTGTCGGCGAGGTGTTTCTTGACGGCCGCAACCAGCTCGTCCTCATCGGCTCCCACCATGTCATCGCCGCACGGGCACATGAACTCGGTCTTCATCGAAACAACCTCCGTAGACACTCGGGCCAACACACATCGACCGTATGAGGCGCCCAACAACATGTCAACATAGCGTCCAAACAAAGTGTATGGCGACGTAGTCGCCGGTCATCGGACGGTGTTGACGGAACCCATGGCCTGCGCGCAGACAGCGTCGATCCGTTCTGCACCGTTGCCGTTCTGGCAACCGACGCTCACCTGCAGGCCGTCGTCGACCAGCACGTACCAGCGGATCGCCGGACCCGATTCGGGGGGCTTCGCGGTAGCTGATCACCTCCCGGCCGCCGTAGGAGCTCGCCGGCGCGAACTCGACCACCACGTCGTCGCCGCGCTGGGCGATCCGGTTGGCCAGACTCTGCGCCACCGAGTCCCGGTCGGCGCCGTCGCGCAGCGCGGTGACCACCACGATCAGCCGTCGCCTGTCGGCGCCGTCGGCGAACACCGCCCGCAGGCCGCGGCCGTCGTCGGCACGGTCGCAGGACAGTTCGGTGCGGCGCCAGCCCGTGCCGCTGCACCAGCGCCCGATCGACGCGTACCCCTCGGGCACCGGGCAGTGCGTCCTCCGTCATCTCCTCGGGGCCGTCCACCAGCACCACCTCGGCGTTGCCGGCGAAGGCGATGAGTGCGTCCGGGA
>NZ_JBAQWU010000304.1:0-6352 GCF_049299075.1 Gordonia sp. (in: high G+C Gram-positive bacteria) | reverse complement strand
GCATGGACAAGGGCATGGCCAAGGAGGTCGCGGCGCGCGCCGGGATCCCGCAGTGCCGGTGGCTCACACTCCGCGAGGGTGTCGACGACCTGCACCAGGTCGTCGACCGGGCCATCGACGAACTCGGCCTTCCAGTGTTCGTGAAGCCCGCGAATATGGGCTCGTCGGTGGGCGTCCACAAGGCCGAATCGGCCGCCGACCTGACCAACGCGGTGATCGATGCGCTTCGGTACGACGACGTCGTCGTGCTGGAGGAGACGGTGACGGCCCGCGAGATCGAGGTCGGCGTGCTCGGCAACGGCCGCGGCGAGACCACCGTGCCGGGCGAAATCCGCCCGGGCAGCGACTTCTACGACTACGAGGACAAGTACGTCACCGGCGCCGCCGAACTGGTGATCCCGGCCGATCTGCCCGACGAGGCGGCCGCTGAGGTCCGCGAACTGGCCGCCCGCGCCTTTGCCGCGTTGCGCTGCACCGGCCTGGCCCGCGTCGACTTCTTCTACGAGGCCGACGGCCGCGGCTGGCTGCTCAATGAGGTGAACACCATTCCCGGGTTCACCCCCGCGTCGATGTATCCGAAGATGTGGGAGGCTACCGGGCTGCCCTACGCGGAGCTGATCGACCGGCTCGTCGACCTCGCTCGCGCCCGCTACCAGCGTCGCTCTAGCTTTTCGATTGAGCACGCCTGAGCTGAATCGGCGTAACGTCGGCGCCAGCGCGCGACGATACGTGAGGTAGGTCATCGGCGGCGGGTCTCCCGCACGCCGCAAGCGAATGGAGACCTGCCATGGAAGTTGTCAACAATCTTTCCAACGCCCTCGCGCAGTATCTGATCGGTGCACCCGAGCACGTCTGGATGGGCTACCTGCTCGACGCAGGCCGACTGCTTGGTCTACCCGTCTAACCCGAGTCGCGCATAGAAAAGGCCCCCGACCTGCACTGCAGATCGGGGGCCTTGCGCGGTGGCGAGGGGATTTGAACCCCTGGTACGGGGTTACCGCACACAGCATTTCGAGTGCTGCACCTTCGGCCGCTCGGACACGCCACCGCGAGAAACTGTACCCGAGCGCGACCGGGGAGTTAAATCAGCTGGTCAGAACCCTTCGTCGGCGACTCAGGGTGGACCGAAACGCAGGGAGCGAGAGTCACTTACCGCCGGTCAGCTTGTCCTTGACCTCGTGGGCCTTCTCGGTCACGTTACCGATGACACCCTTGACCTGCTCGTTCTCCGACAGCTCGCCGATCTTCTCTTTGGCCTGGTCGACGTAGCCGCTCACCGTCTCGTTGTCGGCCAACTCGCCGACCTTATCCTTGACCTGGTCGACGATCCCGCTGATCTTGTCCGACAGCTCCGACATGGTGCTTCCCTTCGTCTGTGGCGCGTCGAAAATGACGGCGCACGCGTTGATTCTAGACCGGCAGGACGCTTCAGTCACCGTTCACGGCGGGTTGCGAAGAACTCTGCGACCAGGGATCCGCACTCGTCAGCGAGCACGCCGCCGCGCACCTGCGGCCGGTGCAGCAGACGCTGATCGCGCAGCAGATCCCACTGCGAGCCGACCGCACCGGTTTTGGGTTCCCACGCCCCAAAAACCACCGACGAGATCCGCGCGAGGCCGATCGCCCCGGCGCACATCGCGCACGGCTCGACGGTCACCGCGAGGGTGCAGCCTTCCAGCCGCCACCCGTCCCCGTGGACCCGCGCGGCCTCCCGCAGCACCAGGACTTCCGCATGCGCGGTGGGGTCGCCGTCGGCTTCGCGACGGTTAGCTGCCCGCGCCAGCTCGGTGCCATCGGGCCCGAAGATCACCGCGCCGACCGGTACATCACCTACCGGAGCTGACCGGGCAGCGGTCAGCGCCGCGCGCATCTGCGCTTCGGCGGTCACCGCAGCCACCCGTCGCCCCGGATCCTCGCTCGTTAGCGGCCGAGGTCGTCGAGCACTCGGGCCAGCTCGTCGGCAAAGCCCAGTCGCGCGGCAATCATGCCGAGTTGCTCATCGGCGTACAGGTCCGTGTCGCCGACGATGATGCTCATCACGTCATCCGGCAAACCGAGGTCGGCCAGCACGGCCAGATCGCCCTCTTCCCATGGGTCAACGTCGTCGACATCATCGGGATCCACATCGGGCACTTCGACATTCAGGCGGTCGAGCACATCCTCGGCGATGTCGTAGTCGAGGGACGCGGTCGCATCCGAAAGCAGCAGCCGCGCACCACCGGGCGCCGGACGGACAATGACAAAGAACTCATCGTCGACGTTCAGGAGGCCGAATACGGCGCCGATGGCCCGTAGTTCGCGGAGCTGCGTCTCGGCGTCCTCCAGGGCATCGAGCGCGCCCGGATTCAACGATTTCACAATCCACCCGGTGTCCTCGCGGACTACCGCCACGGCAAAACCGTCGATGTCGGAAGCTGACTGCGCGGCGGTGCCCATGACCGCCACGGTAGTCGGTTTCGCAGGCTCCCCCAAGTCATATCCACCAGCAATGTGCAACGCTGAATCCGTGGCTCAGAACAATGCGCAGGTAACCCCGGACAGCGGCGAGCAGACCGACGCGATTCCCGTCTGCATTCTCGGCCTCGGCCTGATCGGCGGCTCCCTGCTCAGACGGCTGTCGCAGGCCGGCCGGGTGGGCTACGGCTACAACCGGTCAACGACGACCGTCGACGCGGCGATTGCTGCCGGATACGACGTATCGGCAGACCTGACCGCGGTGCTGCACCGGGCCGCCGCCGACGACGCCGTGATTGTGCTCGCCACCCCCGTCCCGGCGCTGGCGAACATGGTGGCAGCCGTCGCCGAGATCGCACCTGGCTGTCTGCTCACCGACGTCGTCAGCGTGAAAGCGGAAGTCGCCCGCATCATCGCCGCTGGCCATCCCGGTGCCCGCTACATCGGCGGTCACCCGATGGCCGGAACGTCCGAGTCCGGGTGGGCTGCCACCGATCCCCACCTTTTCGACGGCGCCATGTGGATGGTCTCCACGCACGACGACACTGATCCGGCCGACTGGCTGATCGTCGCCGGGATCGCCCACAGCGCAGGCTCCTACGTGGTGCCCGCCGCCGACGACGCCCACGACCGCGCGGTAGCCGCCATCTCCCACAACCCGCACCTGACCGCGGCGGTCACCGCGACTATCGGGGCCGGCGAGAGCGACCTGTCGATGCGTCTCGCGGCGGGCAGCTTCCGCGACGGCACCCGCGTCACCGGCACCGCGCCCGCTCTGCAACGCGCCATGCTCGAAGGCAACGCCGTCGCCCTGCTGAACACGCTGAGCGAGACTATCGACCGGCTCACCGCGGCCCGCGACGCCCTACGCGATCACGGCAGTGTCGAGGTAGTCGTCGACGACGGGTATCGGGCGCGCCGCCGGTACGAGGCGATCGCGCATGCTGAGCCGCAACCCATCGAAGGTGTCGAGATCGGAGCCGACGGCTGGGCCCAGCAACTACGCTGGCAGGCACATCAGGCCCGCGTCTGGATGAGCTGAGTCGAGCGCTCAGATACGCTGCGCAACCTCGGGAAACTCGGTGATCAGCCCGTACTCGTCGACGACCAGATCCCACGACCCGCGCGCCGATGTCAAGGTCGCAGCGCCGCCCTGCGCCCCGATGCCGCTGAAGTTGTACGACTTCTCAATCAGATCCACCGAACAGCTCGGCAAGCTCAGTTCCACCACCGGAATATCGATCCCGTCGCGACCTTCCTCCATCGCGTGTCGTCGCACGACAAGTGTCTTGAGGAACGGCGAATGCCACAGATCCACGGTGTCGGCGCCACCGAAGTCGCTGTGCACGACACTGTCCGGAGTCTGCACCATCCAGCGATCGTCCAAATCGCGGCTGAGGTCGAGCGAGATCTCGCCGCTTTCTTTCAGCATGCGGACCGACAGCCGCCTGGTCGCGCCGGTGTTGGTGGTCACCAATTCGTACGACACCGAATACGCCTCATACTCGTCGGTGGCGGCGCTGATGATCCGGCCGTACGCGCGAATGCGCGCGCCGCTGATGTTCAGCCGTACCTGCTCCATGCGGTCGGCATCGGATCCGCGCCAGGTGAGCATGGCTTTGATATTGGACGGTGAGGACACTCCACTACGGTAACCCCTCGTCATTCTCGGCAGGTGAGCAACCGCAGTGGGCCGGACGGATCCAGCTGCTCGGTGACGGCCCGCTTACCCTCGACCGTGATTGAGCACGACGCCGCCTGCAGCTTGGTGACCGCCACGTTGACCCGCGCGTCGCCATGGGTCGTAGTGGTCAGCGTCCATTTCCCGGCCGGCACGACGGCAATTTTGATGCCGGTGTCGGCCATATAGAAGATGGTGGCCTCGGTTTCGGTGTTCACCTCGTAGGTGGTTGCTTGTGGTGGACCCGAGCGCGTGGTGGAACGCGGTGCCCGCGTTCCGGGCACCGACGGTGTGGTCCGCGGGGTCCGGCGCGGCACCGCTGCGGTGGGATCAGGCTGGTCGTTCTCGGTGAGATACGGATCGTTGAGCGACTGGGAGACCGGCGGATCGGACCGCCGCGAACCAGCTAAGTCGTCTCCGGAGGAGGAGAACATCTGGATGCCGAGCGCGATCACCACGACGGCCACCAGCACGGCGGCGACCCAGGCGACAACACGGCGGGTCGGATCCGGCTTCTGCGGCGCGGGGGCCGGAGCGGGCGGAGGTGGCGGCTCCGGCGGCAACTCCGCGGCCGGATTCGGCGCCGAGTATTGGTAGCGCGGCCGCCCATCGTCGCCGAATCCCAGCGGCGGATAGGTCTGCCCGCGCGCTACCGGTGGCCGGTACGGCGGCGCGGATCGCGGACGTTGCGGGGGCCGGGTCATGGGTCCATTGTTACCCGGCCAGGCGCTCGATGAGCGGAAGGGTTCGATAGCCGATCGCCTCGTGCATCACGACCGATACCGTCGTACGCTGCACGCCCGGCACCGCCAGCACCGCACCAGCGATTCGGTACAGATCGTCGGCATCGCTGGCCGCCACCAGTAACTGCAGGTCGGCGATACCGGAGATGCCGACCGCCTCCAGCACTTCTGGTATGCCCGCGAGCTCATCGACCACCGATTCGAGTTGATGCTGATCGACGACGACGGCGACGTACGCGCGCAACCGATAGCCGAGTTCTTCGGGTGAGACCCGACGGTCGTACGGCCCGAGAAGTCCTTCCTCCTCCCAGCGTCCCAGCCGCGACTGCACGGTGTTGCGGGCCATGTTCACCAGTGCGGCGAGTTGCACACCGGAGGCGCGCGGGAACTCGCAGAGCGCGCGGAGAATACGTGCGTCGGTTCGATCCATTCTGGCCATAAGGCACAGTATTGCGCGTTTTTACCGTCCCAAATTGGTCGTTCTGCTTAATTTCTGACTCGACTCTTGCGCACCATGCCAGCGGTTGAGACGCTTACCACACCTAGCCAGCCGGCGTGCGATCCACGCCCCAGCGCCAAGGAGGCACCGTGTCCGACCTCGACGAGATTGTGCAACTGGTCAGCATCACCGGAGAGCGCCAGATCCACCCCGACTTCTCCACCTACGTCGACGACGTCACCGTCGACGAGATCGGCTCCCTGTACGAAGACATGATCGTCGTACGACGACTCGACGCGGAGGCCACCGCACTGCAGCGGCAGGGGCAGTTGGGCCTGTGGGCTCCGCTGTTCGGTCAGGAAGCCGCGCAGATCGGCTCGGCGCGGGCCCTCGAACCCGACGACTACGCCTTCCCCAGCTACCGCGAACACGGCGTCGCCTACTGCCGCGGGGTCGCGCTCAACGAACTGCTCCCGTTCTGGCGGGGCACGGCGCATTCCGGGTGGGATCCGCACCGATACCGCATCGCGACGCCCGCGGTGATCATCGGCGCGCAAACGCTGCACGCTGTCGGATACGGCATGGGCATCGCCTTCGACGGCGCCGCGTGTGCCGCGATCACCTACTTCGGCGACGGCGCCACCAGTCAGGGCGATGTGGCCGAGGCAATGGGTTTCGCCGCCAGCTTCGCCGCACCCGTCGTCTTCTTCTGCCAGAACAACCAGTGGGCGATCTCCGAGCCGGTGACCCTGCAGAGCCGCGGGCCGCTCGCACACCGGGGCCGCGGGTACGACATGCCCACCGTCCGGGTCGACGGCAACGATGTCCTCGCCGTCCTAGCCGTCACCCGCGCCGCGCTCGAACTAGCCCGCGAAGGCGGCGGGCCGACGCTAATCGAGGCGATCACCTACCGGCGCGGCCCGCACACCACCTCCGACGATCCGACCCGCTACCGCACGCCGGACGATGACGCCGAGTGGATCCGTCGCGATCCGATCGATCGGATCGCGTTGCTCCTCGACGCCGCTGGCGCCC
>NZ_JBAQWU010000303.1:0-1918 GCF_049299075.1 Gordonia sp. (in: high G+C Gram-positive bacteria) | reverse complement strand
CCGGTGCGCAGCGCAGCGATCAGATCGTCGAGCACCGCGGCGGTAATCGGGGTGACGGTGAGATGGGTACTCGCGGGCAGCACGGTGCCGTCGGACTGCGTGTAGCTCGGCTGTACCTGCAGAGTGAATCCGGCGGCGCCGACCGCCGCGGCCCAGCGGTGCGGGTCGATTGGTGCGGTGCTGTCGGTATCGGCGATGACGGCGAAGACTGGTCCTGAGGGATCTCCAGTGACTCGCAAACCGTCGATCTGGTTCACCGCCGCGCGCAATTGCGTTGTCGCGCCAGCGATCTGCGCAACCAGCCGGGCGAAGCCATCGGATCCCAGGTATTCGGTGATCGCCCACGCGGCGGCGAGACCGGCGGCGGAGCGCGAACCGAGGAGCGTGGGATTGACGATCGGATAGCCCGGCCAATCGGTGGTGGCGAAGAACCCCGCGCGGTGCCGGTCGCGGTCGCTGTGCAGGATCACCGAAGCGCCTTTGGGGGCGTAGCCGTACTTGTGCAGGTCCGCGGACAGGCTGGTGACGCCGGGGACACGAAAGTCCCAGGCGGGCAACGAATCCGGCCACCACGCTAGGGCGAACCCGCCGAGGCAGGCGTCGACGTGCAGCCCGATGTCGCGGGATATCGCCAGCTGTCCGAGTTCGGCGATGGGGTCCAACGCTCCGGTGGGGTAGTTGGGGGCCGAGGCGATAAGCAGAAAAGTCTCGGCGTCGATCGCCGCGGCCATCGCTGCGACGGTGACGGCGGTGCTCGCGGGGTCGACCGGAACCCGGACCGCCCGGATACCAAGCAGTCGGGCGGCTTTGTCGAAGGCGGCGTGCGCCGTGGACGCCATCACAATGCTGCCGCGACCGGGGGGCAGGCCAGCGTGATCGCGCGCCGCCTTCACTGCCAAAATGCAGCTTTCGGTGCCCCCCGAGGAGACCGAGCCGACGGCGGCCGGACCGTGAAAGGCGTTGCGCGCAAAGGTGATCAGGTCGCGCTCCATGGTGGCGACCGAGCCGAACACGGTCGGGTCGAGACCGTTGACCGGCTGCACGAGGGCCGCGGCGGCCCCGGCGAGCCGGTCGAGCTCGGTGAGCCCGGAGTCGTAGACGTAGGAGAGTACCCGGCCGCCGTGGGTCGGCGCATCGGTGGCGCGGCGCCGGGCGAGTTCGGCGAGGACCTCGTCGTAGGAATGGTGGCCGGTCATCGATCGGCTCCCTTCTCGTAGCGGGTGAGCAAAGCCAAGCTGGCGGCAATAAGAATCGCCGGCAGCAAGGCGAAGCCTGCCGTGATGCCGATGACGGCGCTGTGCGGTTGACGCGCGACGACGTCGGACGTCGACGAGACAAAGCCGGTGGCGGCTAGGACCAGCAGGAACATTCCAGGACCGAGGGCCATGCCGAGCGTCTCGGCGGCCGTCCAGAGCCCGGCGAGCGCGCCGCCCTGGTCGCGTCCGGTGCGTGCGGACTGTTCGTCGATCACATCGGGAAGCATGGCCAAGGGAAAGGTCTGCATGCCGGCGTAGCCGATACCGCAGACCGCCACCGGGAGAAAGATCCAGGTGCCCGGCGCGATGATCGCGATCGCGAGGGAAAGCGCGGCCAGCATGAAGAGTGCCGACGCGACGGCGAGAGCGCGCTGTTTGCCGTAGCGCTTGCCGATGCGGACCCACAGCGGCATCACCAGCAGCGCCGGGGCGACCAGTGCGGCAAAGAGTGGAGTCAGTGCGGTTTTGTCGTCGAGGACGTAGGTGGCCAGGTATTGGGCGCCAGCGAGCATCACGGCGGTGGCCAGCGACTGGATGACGAAGACCGACAGGAGGATGCGGTAGCGGTGGTTGGTGCGCAGGGCGGTAAATCCGTCGCGGGCGCTGTGTCCGGCCGACCGGCGGCTGCGATGCGCGGCGCGGCCGGCGAGCGCGGTCGCGGT
>NZ_JBAQWU010000302.1:0-1514 GCF_049299075.1 Gordonia sp. (in: high G+C Gram-positive bacteria) | reverse complement strand
GCGGTGCGCGATGCGATCCCGCTCACCCCGCCAGGCGCGATCCGCGCGCTCGATGCTGTGCAGCGGGCGCTGGCCGCCGGACGTGGGGGGCCAGGTCTCGCGCCGACGCTCGCCGAGCAGGGCGTCGGTTACCTGGTGTTGCGCGCCGATCTGGAGCCGACCTCGTCGCGCTCCGCACGACCACTTCTGGTCGCCCAAGCACTGCGCGATTCGCCCGGGATCACGCCGGTGGCCACCTTCGGACCACCCACCAGCCCACCCACCGCCGACGGCTTCGTGGTCGACAACGGGCTCCGACCGGACCTGCCTGCGGTGACCGTCTATCGGATCGCCGGTGCCCCCAACACCGGCCCGCGACTGACCCCAGCAGACGGCGTTGCGCGGGTGGCTGGCGGCCCGGAAAGCCTGCTCGCCATCAATACGGCCCGAATGCGCGCCGGACTACCGGCCGTGGGGCCAGCACTCCTGCTCGCCGATGCCCAGCAGGCCGGACTGGGGCAGGGCCCCGGCGTCCTGGCCACCGATACCCCGGCCTTGCGGGAGGTGGACTTCGGACGCGTCGACGACCACGCCTCGGCCATCCGGTCTCCGGACGATCCACGACTGACCAAGAACCGCGTCGCCGACTATCCGGTCGACGGCCAGCCGCCGGTAGTAGCCCGGTGGGTGCTCGACGGCGAGCCCGGCACGGTGCGGGTCAGTACCAGCGGCTCTGCCTCCGATGCCACTCAACCCGGCCAGAGCGTGCCCGCCGCCGCAGCTGCCTCCGCCTTTGACGGCGATCCCAGCACCGCGTGGGTGAGCCGAGGTCTGGACTCGGCCGTCGGCCAGTGGCTGGCGATCGACCTGGCCGAACGCCAGCCCAACCTCGCGGTCACCCTCACCACCGGGCAGGCCATCGGCTCGGAGGTGACCACCGTCCTGATCACTACCGACGCAGGCAGCACCGTCGCGGCGAACCTCAAGCCCGGCACACCGACGCGCGTGGTGCTGCCGTCCGGTCCCACCAGTCACATACAGATCCGCGCGATCGAAACCGAGGACGGGCGCGGCGGCAACCAGTTCGCCCTCGCCGAAGTGGCGCTCGAAAATGCGGTGACCCGGCTGCCAATCGGCATCCGACAGCAGGTGCTGCTACCGGAGCTGCCGACCGGCACCGGTGTCCGCGGATGGGTACTCGGACCGGAACAGCCTGGCCGCGGGGCGTGCGTCGACGACGGCGACCGGATCCGCTGCGCGGGGGCGTTGCCGCTGGATCCAGAGATCCCGGGTGTCTTCAGCCGGACGCTGTCAGTGCCGGTACCGACGCAGGTGTATCCGTCGGTGGTGCTGCGACCGATGGCCGGGGCGGCGCTGAACGATCTGCTCGCGGTCCCCGGCGCACTGCGCGCCGAGGGGCCGTCGGGCGTGACCGATGTGCGCGGCAGTGCGACCGCCGCCATCGACGGCGATCCGGCGACCACCTGGATCGCGCCCGAGCCCACCGACAAGGCCACCAAGCGGCCCACCCTCAC
>NZ_JBAQWU010000301.1:0-11156 GCF_049299075.1 Gordonia sp. (in: high G+C Gram-positive bacteria) | reverse complement strand
CCTCGATGGTGCTGTGGGCGCCGTAGCTGCCGGTGAGTTCCTTGATCTGCGCCACGCCCTCGTCGCCGCGTGCGGTGACGATGTCGGTGGCGCCGAAGCGGCGCGCGAGTGCCTGGCGCTCGGGATGGCGCGACATCGCGATAATTCGTTCGGCGCCGAGCTGGTGGGCGGCCAGAATGCCACAGAGGCCGACCGCGCCGTCGCCCACCACGGCCACGGTCTTTCCCGGTCCAGCCGCGGCGGCGACCGCAGCGAACCAGCCGGTGCCGAGCACATCGGAGGCGGCCAGCAAGCTGCGCGACTGCGCGGCGGTCGGGGTGCCGGGAATCGGCACCAGAGTGCCGTCGGCGAGGGGAATGCGTGCGTACTCGGCCTGCGTTCCGATCGAGCCCATCATCACCTGATGGACGCAGCGCGATTGATAGCCGGCCTGGCAGATCTCGCAGGTGTTGTCGGAAGCGACAAAGGAACCGACCACATGGTCGCCGACGGCGAGGTGGGCGACATCGTCGCCAATCTGCTCGACGATGCCGACGTATTCGTGACCCATCCGGCTTGGGCCGCGCACCTTCTCGGCGCCGCGATAGGGCCACAGGTCCGAACCGCAAATGCAGGTGCCGGTGACGCGGATGATCGCATCTGTCGGTTCGAGGAGTTCGGGGGCAGGGACTTCTTCGACCCGGATATCTCCGGGGGCGTGCAGTACGACTGCGCGCATTTCATTCTCCTCAGCGGTGTCGACGAACCGGGGACCTTTCGGGCTCGACGATACGCGGCTCCCGACGGGATCAGCCGACGTTGGCCTCGGCTGCCAGCGCGGCGGCATTGATGCGGGTCAGCACGTCGTGCAGCTCCAGGAGAACCGACAGGTCGACGCCCAGGGCGGCCACTACCTGCCCGGGGATCTCCAACGCTTTGGTCCGGAGTTTGGTGCCGGATTCGGTGAGCAGCACCAGGACGCTGCGCTCGTCGTCGTCGGACCGGCGGCGCTCGATCAGACCACCGGCTTCCAGGCGCTTGAGGAGCGGGGACAGGGTCGCGGAGTCGAGTTGCAGCAGGCCGCCGACTTGCTTCACCGACAGTGGTGAGTCCTCCCACAGTGCCAGCATCACCAGGTACTGGGGGTGGGTGAGGCCGAGCGGCTCGAGCAAACGGCGGTAGATCTTCAGCACCGAACGGTTGCAGACGGCCAGTGCGAAGCACACCTGCCGGTCGAGCAGTAGCGGGTTGCCTTCGAGTTCCACGGTCTCCATGGATGTCAGTCTACGCCAATTAAGTAGCGCACGATCCAATTGTGGGCTAAGGTTCACCTACATTGAGTAGTGCGCGATCTAGTTACAACGAAAGGCCCCCGATGAGTAAGCGCCCCAATCCCATCCAGTGGATCGGCTACGTCTACGGGGCAAAGCTGCCCGAGGGTCAACGGGACTGGGTCGCCAATGATCTGATGGGGTCGACCGCCACGCTGCGCCACTTCCTGCGTTCGCAGGTCAGCTTTGTTCCGCTATACCTCGTCCTGTTCTTTGCGTTCCCCGGACCGGTGTGGATCCGCAGCCTGATGGTGCTGCTGGCATCGAGTTTGGCGGCCATTTTCGCGCTTTCGTACATGGATCAGAACCGCGTCCGTCGACTCCAGAAGCATGGGCTTGGCAACACCCCGCTCACCTACCGGCAGCAAGACGAGGCCGCTCGGGTCAAGGATCAGTACGAGGAGATCTATGCCGCGCGCCGGGCTGCGCCGGCAACCGCCGCCGAGCGGGCGCCCCGCGGCGATGCGGCTCCGGGAGCATCTTTGTAGGCTCGGAGCGTGGCGCTGACCCCGGACGAACAGGACATTGTCGCGTTGGTGCGCGACTTCGTCGACCAGCGAGTCTCCGCCCGCGTGCGAGAGTTCGAGCACGACGACATCTATCCCGAAGAGTTCATCGAGGAAATGAAGAAGCTCGGCTTCTTCGGACTTCTTGCCCCCGCGGAGTACGGCGGCGTTGACGTCTCGACGGACTGCTTTGTCCGCGTCTGCGAAGAGCTTGCGCGCGGCTGGATGAGTCTGGCCGGCGCCATCGGCGGACATTCGGTGATCACCTACTTGATCAAGACCTTCGGAACGAGGGAGCAGCGCGAGCACTACCTGCCGCCGATGGCCGACGGCCGCATTCGTGCGACGATGGCGCTCACTGAGCCGAGCGGCGGCAGCGACCTGCAAGCGATGCGGACCGTCGCCACGCGCGACGGTGACAGCTACGTAATCACCGGCTCCAAGACCTGGATCTCCAACGCCGCGCACTCTGGGCTGATCGGTGTGCTCTGCATCACCGACCGTGCCGCCGAACCCGCGCACCGGGGGATGAGCGTGCTGCTCGTTGAGCCCGGTCCGGGGTTGGCGATCTCGAAGAAGCTCCCGAAGCTCGGGTACCGGGGCGTGGAAGCGTGCGAGCTGACTTTCGAGGGTATGCGGGTACCGTCCTCGGCGGTGCTCGGCGCCGAGCCGAACCTCGGCTGGGGTCAGATGATGCGAGGCCTGGAGATCGGACGCATCCAGGTGGCCGCGCGCGCCCTGGGGGTCGGACAGGCGGCGCTCGACGCGGCCGTGAAGTACGCGCAGCAGCGCGAGTCCTTCGGCACGCCGATCTGGAAGCACCAGTCCGTCGGCAATCTCCTCGCCGATATGGCGACCAAGCAGCAGGCCGCGCGGCTGCTCACCCTTGACGCGGCCCACAAAGTTGATCGCGGCGAACGCGCCGATATGGAAGCCGGGATGGCCAAGTTGTTCGCCTCGGAGGCGGCCATGCAGATCGCGCTGGACGCCGTCCGCGTACACGGCGGCTACGGCTACTCACGCGAGTACGACGTGGAGCGCTACTTCCGAGATGCCCCGCTGATGATCGTCGGTGAGGGCACCAATGAGATCCAGCGCAACGTCATCGCGGCGCAACTGATCGCCCGCAACAAAATCTGAGAAGCGGTCAGGCCAGGGTCAGATCCAAGCGGGTGTGGATCGTTTCCGGGGAGCCGAGGCGCTCATGGCTGAGCACCGCGATGGTAGTGCCGGCGGCCGTCGGGGTGGGACGCAACTCAGCCGTCGTCCCGCAGAAGAGCGGCGCGCAATTGCGGTGCGATAGCGCGGCGATGGGGCGCGGGTCTTTGCTCAGCCGGTGGACTTCGGCGGCAGCGAGCGTCATCAACGGGCCGTGCACCACCAGTCCCGGATAACGCTCGACGCGTGTCGCATACGGCCAGTCGTAGTGGATACGGTGCGGATTGGCGGTCGCCGACGAGAACCGCATCAGCAGCGTCGGGTCGGTCCACAGCCGCCACGAGTCGGGGCCGTGGCGCTGAAGCGGTGGACCCTCCGGTGCTACCACGGCCGCCGACTCGACGTCGGGGGCGCGTTCGGTCGGTACCCCGGCTTCGCGGTAGATGATGGTCTGCTTCTCGACGACGGCCAGGGTGCCGTCCGGTGCATAGAGTTCGATGCTCACGACCACCACGACGAGGCGTCCGCTGCGGCCCTGCTTCTCGGTCACCGACTCCACCCGCGCCACCCGGCGGACGGTGTCACCGACCCGGAGCGCCCCGAGGAACTCAGCCGAACCGCCGGCGAACATCCGTCGCGGCAAGTCCACCGGCGGCAGAAAGGAGTTGCCGTCGCGGATCGTGTGCCCTTCGGTGCCGAGGTCGGAAGACACGGGCCAGTGCGCCAGCGCAGCCCAGTGCCACAGCGGCGGCAACGCGTCGCCGACCTGCGGGGTGGGCAGTTGGTCGTCGAAGAGTGCCGCCAGCGCAGCCGTCGGACCCGGTTTCACGAACTCCTCGGTCGTGATAGTGCGCGGCTGCCAGATCCCAGTCATGTCAGATATGCCTGCCGCCGGTTACTTCCAGTACGCAGCCGGTCAGGTACGACGACTCGGGCGTCGCGAGAAACAGTGCGACGCTGGCGATTTCGCTCGGCTCTCCGGCGCGGCCCATCGGGATCTCGGCCATCTTCGACTCCCAGATGCGCTCGGGCATCGCCTCGGTCATTGCCGTCCGGATCAGTCCCGGGGCGATCGCGTTGACTCGGACGCCGAGATGTGCGAGCTCCTTGGCGGCGGCCTTGGTCAAACCGACGATGCCGGCCTTGGCCGCCGAATAGTTGGTCTGCCCGATGAACCCGACCTTGCCGGAGATCGACGACATGTTGATGATCGCGCCGCTGCCCTGTTCACGCATGATCGCCGCCGCCGCACGCGTCCCGTTCCAGGCGCCTTTGAGGTGAACATCGATCACCAGATCGAACTCTTCTTCGGTCATCTTGCGCATGGTGGCGTCGCGGGTGATGCCGGCGTTGTTCACCATCACATCCAGCGATCCGAATGCCACGACGGCGGTGTCAATCAGGCCGTCGACGTCCGACGACGACGTCACATCGCACTGCACGCCGAGCGCGACATCGCCGCCGCCGAGCTCGGCCACCGCCGCCTCGAGTGCTGCGGTGTTCAGATCGCCGAGCACCACGCGGGCGCCCTCGTCGACGAACCGTCGCGCGATCGCCAGGCCGATGCCTTGCGCGCCTCCGGTGATGACGGCGACCTTGCCGTCGAGCCGTGCACTCATGTCTTCTTCTCCTTCACGTCCGGTTCTCTTTGCTGGCCTGGCGGACCAGTCCGCCGCCGATGATCAGTCGTTGAATCTCGCTCGTGCCCTCGTATAGCCGGAGCAGGCGGACGTCGCGGTAGATCCGTTCCACTGGCATATCGCGCAGGTACCCGCTGCCGCCGTGCACTTGGACGGCCTTGTCGGCGACCTCGCCGACCATCTCGGTGCAGTACAACTTCGCCACCGACGGGGCGATCCGACGGTCCTGTCCGCTGACCCATTGCGCCGCGGCATCGCGGACCAGCGCCCGCCCGGCCATCACTCCGGTGGCCATATCCGCGAGCATGGCTTGCACCAGCTGGAATTCGCCGATCGGTGTACCGCCCTGCGTGGTCACCGCGGCGTGCCGCAGGGACTCGTCGAGCGCGCGCTGGGCGGTCCCGACCGCGATGCCGGCGATGTGCACGCGGCCGCGGGCCAGTGAAGTCATCGCCGCGCGGTACCCGAGATCGACGTCGCCGCCGACCAACGCCGACGCCGGAATCCGGACGCCGTCGAAATGCACATCGGCAGTCCACGAGCCTTCCTGGCCCATCTTGCGGTCGGGCTCAGCCACCGAGACCCCCGGCGTATTGGCGGGCACCAGGAATACTGCGATCCCGGGGCCGCTCTCATCGGCCGGCCGCACCCGCGCAAAGGTCACGAACAGATCGGCCAGCGGCGCATTGGTGATGAAGCATTTGCTGCCGTCGATGAGCCAGTGGCCGTCGTCTTGTTCCACCGCTTTTGTGCGCAGCCCGGAGGGGTTCGACCCGGCACCCGGTTCCGTCAGCGCGAAGGATGCCACGACCTCGCCGGCGGCAATCGGCGGCAGCCACCGCTCCTGCTGTTCCCGGGTGCCGAAGCTGACCAGCACCTGCCCGGCGATGCCGTTATTGGTGCCGAACATCGAGCGCAGGGCAAGGCAGGTGTACCCGAGTTCCTGCGCCAACTCGACGTCCTGCGCCAGATCCAGTCCGAGACCGCCCCACTCCTGACCGATGGCGAAACCGAACAGGCCGAGATCCTTGGCGGCCTGGCGCAGATCCGCCGGGATCGCGTCGCCGTCGGCGATCTCGCGTTCCCGCGGGACCACCCGCGTGACGATGAACTCGTGCACCGCGGCGCGGATGTCCCGGAAATCCTCGGCACTGACTTGCGACATGACCTCGGACTCTACCGGCCGTACTCGTCAAGCGGTCGCCGCCCGATGATCGCGGCCATCAGCGGACTGCACCCGCGCAGTGACGACCGCCATAACTCATCTGACAACATCTGTTACCGCACTTTCTGCGAGCGGGTGACTCCCGGACGAACGGACCGGGTCTACGCTCAGGATCCATGAGCCAACAGCCTCCGGCGCCGGCGGTCCAGGCACGCGGAATCGCGCAGACTGGGCCGTGGGGCCGCGTATACGGTCCGCTCGACCTCGATGTCCCGCACGGTGGCCTGACTATTCTGCGCTGCCCGGCCGGCCCGGGGCGCACCGCATTGCAGATGACCCTCGCCGGCCGGATGAAGAACAAGTCGGGATCGCTGACGGTCGCCGGTCAGACCGGCGCCAAGAAGATCTTCGCCGCCTCCGCCCTGGCCGCGATCGAATCGCTGGACAGTGTGTATGCCTCGGTCCGTGTCGTGGACCTGCTGACCGAGCAGCTGCGCTGGGACGCGCCCTGGTACTCGTTTGTGCGTAAAGCCAATCAGGCAGCCTACGAACGCGTGTGCCGACCGGTCTTTGGCGACTTGCCGCTGCCCCCGCTCGACGCCTACGTCGAGAATCTCACCGAACTCGACGGTCTGCTGCTGCGCGTGGCGTTGGCCAATACGCAACGGCGGCCGGTGCTGGTGGTCGGCAACATCGACCAAGTGACCAGCGATGCCAACCAGCGCACCTTGGTGCGGCGCCTCGCCGCGCTGGGCGCCGACCACACCCAGACGGTGATCACCTGCACCGTGAACGACGTCGATCCGGCTCTCGGCTACCGCTTAGAGATTCCGGTCGACCTCAACAGCGAGGAAGAGTAGTCATGCTCGCCGGAATGTCGCTCGGTACCGAACTTAAGCGGTACTCCAAAGGCGCGATGCCGCGCATCGCGATCGTGACCATCGTCCTCCTGCCACTGTTGTACGGCGCGTTGTACCTGTGGGTCTTCTGGAATCCGTTCGACGAGGTGAACAAGATGCCCGTCGCGCTGGTCAACGAGGATCGTGGCGCCTCTGCCCAGGGTGAGCAACTCAACGCGGGTGACGAGGTGCAGGCGAATCTGCTGTCCTCCGGGGAGCTGGATCTGCACCCCACCACTGCGGCCGAAGCCGCCGACGGCCTCGCGCACGGCCGCTACTACTTCACCATCACCATCCCGGAAGACTTCAGTTCGTCGATCGCATCGGCGCTGACTGACGATCCGCACAAGGCGACGATCGACTTCACGTTCAACGATGCGAACAGCTATCTCGCGGGTGTCATCGGCCAGCAGGCCGGTGCGAAGGTCACCACGGCGTTGAACGAGACGATCGGCCAGCGTGCGGTGGACCAGGTCTTGGTCGGCTTGCAAAGCGCGGGTACCGGGTTGGTCGAGGCGGCGGACGGCGCCGAGCAACTGCACGACGGCCTCGTGCAGGCAAACACCGGCGCACAACAGCTCGCGCAGGGTGCCGGTGAGTTGTCGACCAACATGGTCGTCGCGCGCGACGGTGCGGCAGAATTGGCGGCAGGCAATGCGCAGTTGGCCGACGGGATTACCGCGGCCACCGACCCGTTGATGCCGCTGCTGGCCAACACCCAGTCGCTGCAAGTCTCCGCGCAGACCGTCGCCGCTCTCGGGTCGATGAGCGGACAGCTGTCCCAGGTGCTCGGCGTGATCGGGCAGGCCGGAGCGCAGCAGTCGCAGGCCGCGCAGGGTGTTGCGCACACCATCGATATGCTGCGCCGCAGCGGTGACCCCAATCAGCAAGCGCTCGCCGAACTGCTGAAGCCTGCGCTGGGCTTCTTGCAGACGCAAGGCATTGACCCGTCGACCACCGCGCAGGTACAGCAGTTGAGTCAGCAGAGTGGAGCGATGGCCCAGCAGATGGGCGATCCGGACTCGCCGCTGCGGACCACGCTCGAGCAGCTGAACTCCGGCGGGCTGGCGGGCAAGGTCAGCGAGATGCGTTCGGGCGCACAGCAACTCAAGGCGGGATCGGCCACTCTCGCATCCGGGCTGGTGCAGCTGACAGACGGCAGCCAGCAGCTGGCGACCGGCGCGGAGCAGCTGGCGCAGGGGACGCCGCAACTGGAGGCCGGTTCGCAGCAGCTCGCCACCGGACTGGCCGACGGGGTGAAGCAAATTCCCTCGTTCGGCAGTGCCGAGCAACGGCAGCAGGTCGCGGGCAACCTGGCTGAGCCGGTCGCGCTGAGCGAGTACACGCACAATCCAGCCCCCACGTTCGGTGCGGGTTTCGCGCCGTTCTTCCTGACGCTGGCCCTCTTCATCGGCGCGATGGTGATCCTGATGCTGATCAAGCCGCTGCAGTCTCGGCCGGTGATCGGTGGGCTCGGTGGTCTGCGCTCGGTCTTGTCGTCGTACTGGCCGGCTTTCTTGATCGCGGCAGCGCAGGTGGTGGTGATGTTCCTCGTCGCCCACTTCCTGGTCGGGCTGAATGTGGTGCATCCGATCGGCATGGCGCTCTTCATGTTGCTCATCGCGGCGAGCTTCCTCGCGATCATTCAGATGTTCAACGCGGTCCTGGGCGTTGCCGTCGGCCGGGTGGTCTCCCTCGCCTTCCTGATGGTGCAGATTGTGGCCTCGGGCGGTATTTATCCGGTGCAGACCACCGCGGAGTTCGCCCAAGTCCTGCATCCGATGGATCCGATGAGTTACGCGGTCACCGGCATGCGGCAGGTGATCGCCGGCGGTATCGACGGGCGATTCTGGACGGCGGTGGTGGTGCTCGCGGGCATCTTCGTTGTCAGTATCGGAATCAGTACGTGGGCGGCCCGCCGAAACCGGCAGTACACGATGGAACAACTGTTCCCGCCGATCGAAATCTGACGGTGCGCCGCTCGACTCGGTCTCGCCCCGTCCCTCGAGGGGTCGAGACCGAGCCCAAGGTGCTCGACACCCGGACTGAGGGGGCGAGATCGTCCCGGTAGATTTGACGACTATGAGTGACGCGGTAGTGGAGATCTCGACGGACGGGGCGTGCCGGGGCAATCCGGGACCCGGCGGCTGGGGTGCGGTGCTGCGCTATCAGGGCAAAGAGAAGGAACTGTCCGGCGCGGAGCCGGACACCACCAACAACCGGATGGAATTGACCGCGGCCATCGAGGGGCTCGACGCGCTGACCCGGCCGTCCACCGTGATCCTCTACACCGACTCGGTCTATGTCCGCGACGGCATCACCAAGTGGGTGGCCGGGTGGCAGCGCAACGGCTGGAAGACGGCGGCGAAGAAGCCGGTAAAGAACGATGACCTGTGGAAACGCCTGGTCCAAGCGGAAAAGCGGCACACCGTCGAATGGCGCTGGGTCAAGGGCCACAACGGCGACCACTACAACGAGATCGCCGACACCCTGGCGACCACCGCCGCCCGTTCCCTGTAACCCGATACCGGGTCGGTACGCTCGACGGCAGCCGAAATGCCTGACCATCGGGGGAATGCCATGACGCAGCAATCTGGACCGGACGCTGGCGCACCGGACGACGCGCAGCAGGCGACCCAGCGTGCGAACGTGGTGCCGCCGACCCCGCACATGCAGCACGGCCCGACGGTGGCCGGTGGCCAGTCCCCGATGGGCCAGTATCCGTCGCCGCAGTATCCGCCGCAGTATCCGCCGCCGGGTCAGCAGTTCGGGGGTCAGCAGCCCCCGGGGTATTACCCGCCATATCCGGCTGGAACGGGCACGCCGCCGTCGAACGGTCGGCCCGGCATCTGGATCGGGCTGGTGCTCGCGGTGGTGATCGCCGTTATCGCCGGGGTGCTTATCTACGTGCTGAATAGGGACGGCGGCGAGGCGGTGGACGCCGCCTCGCCGACTGCGGAAACCTCAGCACCCGTCGGCTCGACGCCCGCCGGGCAGACTTCGACCGGATCGGCCTCGGGGAGCGCGCCATCCGCGGGCACCCCGCGGATGGAGTTCCTCATCGGTGCGGGCGATCGCGCCCCGGTCAAGGTGCCGACGGTGGTCGTCACGGTGATCGAGGACTATCAGTGCCCAGCTTGTGCGCAGTTCAACCAGAGATTCGGGGACACGCTGACCCAGATCATCGCAACGCCGAACGCCGCTGTGGAATTTGTCCCGATCAGCTTCCTGGACCGGGCGTCCACGACGAACTACTCGTCACGTGCCTGGAACGCCTCGATCTGCGTCGCGAACAGCAGCAGCGAGAACTATGCGAACTGGCTGACGTTCCAGTCGCTGCTGCTCACCCAGCAACCGGCCGAAGGCGGACCCGGACTGACGAACGAGGCGCTCGCGGAGATAGCCGGGCAGGCTGGCGCGAATGACGTCCAGGATTGCATCCTGGGCGAAACGTACCGGGCCTTCGCCGAACCGCACACGCAGCAGGTGCTGGCCCAGCCGGGTTTTGCGGGTACGCCGACCGTTCGCATCAACGGCGAGGACTACACATTGAGCACGCCGCAGGCGCTCAAGGCCGAGGTCGACGCCCAGTTGCGCTGACCGCGGCGGGCCGGATCGTCGGTCAGTTCTCGACCACGATCTTGCCCATCGCACCGCGCTCGCCAGCGAACATCCGGTGGTTGAGGAAGGTGTAGGTGCCGGGCTCGAGGAAGGTCATCTCCACAAAGCCGCCCTGCGCGGGCGCGAGCGCCAGCGCCTGGGAACCGCCCCGCAGCGCATTGCCGGGCGCCAGCAGATACGCACCCTCGGAATAGACGACGTCGAACTGGGTGCCGATCACATGGAAGGCGAGCGGCTCGTTGGGGCCAGCGTCTAGCACCCACATCCGCACCCGGTCGCCGACCTTCGCGTGCAGCGGGCGGTAGACGTACTGGTTGGCGTAGCCGTTGAACATCACCAGATCCGGAGTTCCCGCGGCCACCTTATCGGCGTCGATCGGGCCGCCGTCGGGGCCGAGGAACCACTCCGACTGGGTGAACAAGTATTCCGCGTCGACCGGTGCCAGATCCGACGGATCGATGATCACCGCACCGAACATACCTGCCGCCAGATGGACCGGCATCGGCATCGTCGCGCAATGGTAGAGCCAGATCCCGGTGTGTTCGGCGCGGAACCGGTACACCAGGGACTCGCCGGGATTGATATCGCGCATGTTGGTGTCGGGGGACACCATGCCAGCGTGGAAGTCGATCGAGTGCGCCATGGTGCCGGCGTTGTGCAGCGTCACCTCGAAGACGTCGCCCAGTTTGCCGCGCAGGGTCGGGCCGCCGACCTTCCCGTTGTATGTCCAGATGGTCTGCCGTACGCCGGGCGCCACCTCGCCGGGCCCTTCGGTCGCGGTGAAGGTGTAGCGGTGCACGGTGCCACCCGGAGCGGGGGCGAGGGCCGCGTCGCGGGCGGCGAAACCGTCTCCGGGC
>NZ_JBAQWU010000300.1:0-8554 GCF_049299075.1 Gordonia sp. (in: high G+C Gram-positive bacteria) | reverse complement strand
CTCCAGCACCGTGCGCTGCTGGTTGATTGTCGACATGATCTCGGTATGCTTGTTCTCCGCATCGCGCTGCAGGAACTCGGCGCGCTCCTGCGCCTGTCGCACCTGCGTCTCCGAGCGGGTCTGCGCGTCAGCCAAGATCGCATCGGCCCGCTGTTGCGCGTCGGCGACGGTCCCGGTGGCATGCGCCTGGGCTTCGGCAACCATCGCGTCGCTGCGCGTACGCGCATCGGCGAGGAGACCTTCGGCCTCACTGCGGGCGCTACCGGTCACGCGATCGGCGGTGTCCTGGGCCAGCGCGAGGACGCGGGCCGCACGAATGCTGGCTTCCTCGTCCAGCGGAGCCGAAGGGGCCACCGGAACCGGGGCCGGGACGACGGCGGGAGCCTCGGCGGGCTGCGGCACCGAGAAGATCTGGGTAGCCTCACCGCCTGCTCCTGGACCCGCCGAACGGGCTGCCGCCAGCTCTGCTTCGAGGTCGGCGTTGCGTTGCTTCAGCTCAGCGTTCTCGTCGATGAGGGTGGCAAGCTCGTTCTCGACGAAGTCAAGGAACTGGTCGACCTCGTCCTCGTTGTAGCCGCGCTTGCCAATCGGCGGTTTGCTGAACGCGACGTTGTGCACATCAGCTGGTGTCAGCCGCATGGCGGTATCCCCTCTAGTTCTCCGAGCGTGTCAGCCGTAGCTCACAGGCCCTTGTCGTTAGGTCGTCACACCGGCGACAGGCCGGTCGCAGTTCTATTAATACCAGTAGTACTGCGTAACTAGCGTGCCATCTTGTCACATCCGGACCAACTCTTGTTGCGCGACTGTCTCCACTGTGCCACCGAATCACCTGTCCTCACGGAGACCTCACAGAGACGGTCGCGGCCGGACGTCCGTCGGCGCATAGGCTGTGAGCAGGAACGATGCCGATTCGCTTCGTGGTGCCGACCAGCTACAGGGGGGCCAGAGTGCCAGCGTAGGCCTGCGCGATCCGCATCCCGATCGTTATCACGATCAACACGAGAAACAATGACAAATCTAGTCGCACAGCTCCCAGATCTACCGGCTTCAGGATCCGCCGGAGTGCCTTGAGGGGCGGATCTGTCAGCGTGAAGACCACTTCGAGGACGATGACGGCAAGACCATGCGGCCGCCAGGTACGCGCCAGCGATTGGACAAACTCGATCACCAGTCGTGCGAGCAGGAGCACCCAGTACAGAAAGAGGATGAGGAAGAGAATCCAGAGGAAGTTACCCACGTGTCTACAGTGCCACGCCAGCCCCCAGTTGCCACCGGCGGCACGCGTGGAATTCCTCTCAACTCTGGCTGTGGAATCCGGATTCGGCGAGGCGACGACGATCCTCGGCGCCCACCTCGACCCCGGCCGGCGACAGCAGGAAAACCTTGGTGGCAACCTTGTCAAACGAGCCACGAAGCGCAAAAACCAAACCAGCAGCGAAGTCCACCATCCGCTTGGCGTCCTCGTTGGTCATATCGACCAGGTCCATGATGACGGGACTGCCGTTGCGGAAACGCTCACCGATGGTGCGTGCCTCCGCGTAGTCGGCTGGCCGCAGGGTAGTGATGCGCGCAGCACTGTCGGCGAGTACCTCAGCGCGCGGCTCCGGGGCCAGTGCGTTGGCGCCGCGGATCGGGGCAGCCACCCCCCGAGCGGAGACATTGGCACTACGCGACAGCGGCTCCAGTCGAGCACGGGCAGTACCCAGCGGGGCGCGATCAACCTCCACGTGCACGGCACGCTCGGCGTACACCTGCTCGCCGCCGCGGACAGCGTATTCGACGTCGGCGTAGTCAGCCGAGTAGGGCTCTTCGTCATAGTACGAGTCGCCAGCACCGCCCGGAGCGCGGTAACGCTCGAGGTAGAGGCGCTCGCGGGCGCTCATCGCGGCACCGTCTCGAGCCCCGTCACGCCGATGCGCTTCACCGTACGAGTCATACTCGGCCGGCCCGGCCAGGTAGTCGTCCTCGTATTCACTCGGAGGCACCATGCCGAAATATGCCTTGAACTTCTGCATCGTCGTCATCGACTTGCCTTCCTGATGTGGATGATCCATTTGGTTCCGCTGTGACCAATGTGATTAGGGTGAGGTTAACGGGCGCGGACCCATGATTGCGGTTCCGACACGCACACAGGTCGAGCCGAATTCCACCGCGATGTCCAGGTCACCGGACATTCCCGCCGATAGCTCCACCGCCTCGGGATACGCGCGCCGGAAGTCTGTGGCCAGCTGCTCCGCCCGGGCCAGGTGCACGCGAACCTCGCCGTGCATGGGCGGGATCACCATCAGACCATCCAGACGCAGCGCCCGGTCGTCACCGGCCACCTGCTCGGCCAGCGCGGGCAGGTCCGCAGCCCGCACTCCCCCGCGGGTCGGATCGCCGTCGATGCTGATCTGCAGCAGCACACCGAGGCGGTCGGCGCGCGTACCGTCGTCGAGTGCTCTGCCTGCGGCCACCGCAAAGGCCCGGGCCAACTCGACCGAATCCACCGACTGCACGCGGCGTGCCCAGCGCGCGATGGTCGTGGCCTTCTTACGTTGGACCGAACCGATCATGTCCATGGAGAAGTCCGCATCGGGCAGTTCGGTGCGCACCTGGGCAACCTTGCGGCCTGCCTCAGGCTCCCGATTCTCCCCGAACTCGGTCGCCCCCAGCGCCACCAGCGTGGCCAGATCGGCGGCTGGAAAATATTTGGTGACGACCATCAGTCGGGCGCTCCCGCCTGGACGCCCCGCGGCCCGTTCGGCGCGGGCGATCCGGTCCCGAGTGGCCGCCAATCCGGCAGCTAGGTCATGGCGGCGCGAATCAGCGCTCATTCGCCAGCGCTCGGATCTATCCAGACCACCGAGGCGATGCGGCCGGTCGGCGCGGTCCGCCGATGACTGAACAGCGCGGTGTCGCCGATGGTGCAGCGCGGATCGACCCAGATGCGCTCCACGCCGGCCCGGGCGAGCTGACCGGTGAGCCCGGCCCGCAGATCCAGCCCAGCGGTGCCCTTCGCCGTGGCGCAGGCGCTGCCGGGCAGATGCTCCTCCACATCACGTTGCATCGCCAGCGGCACCTCATAGCGCTCACCGGACGCGGCGGGGCCCAGCCACGCGCCGATGCGGGCAGGCTCGGCGCCAAGGTCGGCCATGGCCGCCAGCACGGCGGGCAGGATCCCTATGCGCGCGCCAACCCGGCCGGCATGCACCGCCGCGATCACCCCGGCCTCATCGTCGCTCAGCAGAATCGGTACGCAATCAGCGGTCAGCACCGCCAAAGCCAGTCCCGGCGTCGCGGTAACGAGCGCATCGGTGGCCGGCACCGGCGCCTCGACGGGGCCGTCGACGACGGTCACGGTGCGGGTGTGCAGCTGTTCCATCCAAACGACCCGGCTGGACGGCAGTCCGAGGACGGTGGCCAGTCGCTCGCGATTGGCCACCACCGCCGTCGGATCGTCGCCGACGTGGTCGCCAAGATTGAACGAGTCGTACGGGGCACGAGAGACTCCGCCGGCGCGGGTGGTCACCATCCGGCGCACCCGCCCGGCGCGGCGAGACGGTGTCATCACTTCATGAAGTCGGGGACATCGACCTCGTCGTCGTCCAGCCGTACCGCGTTGCGACGGGGCGCCCCGGTGTCGGCGAACGGGTCACCGGCGCGTCCGGCGCGCGGACTGAACAGCGGATCGTCGGCCGGCGGTGTGGAGACCTGACCGGCTTGGGCGGCTTCGACGGTGCCTGCGGCGCGGCTCGCCGCGGCCACTGGCTCGACCCGCTTGCGGGGTGCGCCGGCGTCAAAACCAGCGGCGATGACAGTGACCCGGACTTCGTCGCCGAGGTTGTCGTCGATCACGGTGCCGAAGATGATGTTCGCGTCCTCGTGGGCGGCTTCCTGCACCTGGGTGGCGGCATTGTTGATCTCAAACAGGCCGAGATCGCTGCCACCGGCGATGGAGATGAGCACGCCACGTGCGCCCTCCATCGAGGCCTCCAAGAGCGGCGAGTTGATCGCCGATTCGGCGGCCTTGCGCGCCCGGTCCTCCCCGCGCGCAGCGCCGATACCCATCAGTGCACTGCCTGCGTCGCTCATTACGCCCTTGACGTCGGCGAAGTCGACGTTGATCAGACCCGGCGTGGTGATCAGGTCGGTGATGCCCTGAACGCCGTTGAGTAGCACCTCATCGGCGCTGCGGAACGCGTCCATCAGGCTGACCTGCGAATCACCCAACTGCAGCAGGCGGTCGTTCGGAATCACGATGAGCGTGTCACAGGATTCCCGCAACGCCGCGATACCCTCGTCGGCCTGGTTGCCCCGCCGCTTACCCTCGAAAGAGAACGGACGCGTCACGACGCCGACGGTCAGGGCACCCAACTTACGCGCCATGGCCGCGACGACCGGCGCGCCGCCGGTACCGGTGCCACCGCCTTCGCCTGCGGTCACGAAGACCATATCCGCACCCTGCAGCAAGTCCTCGATCTCGTCGCGCGCATCCTCGGCAGCCTTGCGGCCGACCTCCGGGTTCGCGCCAGCGCCGAGGCCTCGGGTGGACTCTCGGCCGATATCGAGTTTGACGTCGGCATCACTGATCAACAGCGCCTGCGCATCGGTGTTGATAGCGATGAACTCCACACCTTTGAGGCCCTGTTCGATCATGCGGTTGACGGCGTTCACGCCACCGCCGCCGATGCCCACGACCTTGATGACGGCGAGGTAGTTGTGAGGGGGCGTCATTGCTGCTCCTGCTCCGAGTTAAACCCTAAAGCTCAACCAAAGGGTTATAGTTATGTCAAGTACCGGTGTTGAAGAAGACGCTAAGGAGCAGTCGGCAGCGATGCCAGGAGGCGCGCCGCACGCGCCGAGAGTTTTGCCGAAACTCTCAGCTGATCGCCGGATAATCCGGGCTAGAGACGTTGTACGTCGTGCCGGGCAGCTTCAAGACGTGCCGCAATGCCTCGGCTTTGTCTGCTCCCCGATCACTGCCGCCCCACACGACGGTCCGCCCTTTGGTCAGCAGCAGCGTCACATCGGCCGGCGAACTCGCCGAAATGGTCTCGACCTGCGGGCGCAGCCATTCCGGCAGCGATGCGGCCACCTCCAGAGCCGACTGCGTCGTGGGATCTTCGGGCCCCGGATTGGACACTTGAAGCATCGGGAGGTTGCGGAACTTGCCGTCACGGGCCGTCGACGACTCCAGGGCACCGCGCGAGGCGAACTCGACGTAAACCACACCGACCGAGTCCATGACCCCAATCCGGCCATCACCCACGTCAAGCAGTACCCGCGGCGTCCGCTCAGTCACCGTGATGGCCAGCGTCGAAGGATACCTGCGGTCCACGCGCACGCTCTCGAGCGCCGGAATCCGAGCCACCCGCGCGGCCACCGCCGCGGTGTCGACCTGCAGCAGAGGCGTCCCGAACGGCACATCGGCGAGGGCCAGGATCTCATCCCGGGCAATGGTCACCCCGGCGATCGGCTGCTGGCCAGCACCCGATTCCTGGCCTGACTCGGCGACGACCGCCGCACCGCTCACCTCCATCGAGCGCACCGACAAGACCGGCGAAAAGTAAGCCGCTGCCACCAGCGCGCCAATGATACTGATCGCCGCCAGCACGGCGATCAGCCGCCACAGCCTGCGGCGGCCCACCCGACGCAACTCTTCGCGGTCGGAGTCGGGCCCGGGCGGGGCGGTGTGCTTCGTGCTCACGAGTCCCGGGCAGCCTGATCTGCGGTCGCCGCCGCCTCCAGCGCAGCCAGAATATAAGGGACGTGCATGGTGATATCGCCGGCACCAATGGTCAGCACCAGGTCGCCGGGCCGAGCCCGCCGGGCCACCGCCTCAGGCAATGCGGTCACCGCATCAACAAAGACCGCGGGCACCGTCACCGCATCGGAGATCAGGCGGCCGGTGACACCAGGCTGCGGCTCCTCCCGCGCACCGTAGACGTCGGCGACAACAACCTCGTCGGCCAGGCTCAGCGCCTCAGCAAACTCGGCGGCAAACTGGGCGGTACGCGAATACAGGTGCGGCTGGAAAACCGCGAGCAGCCGGCCCCCGGTTGCCCTCACCACGCCGCGAGCCGCGGTGAGCACGGCACGCACCTCGGTCGGGTGGTGGGCGTAGTCGTCGTACACGCGCACGCCCGCGACCACGCCGCGGTCCTCGAACCGGCGGTGCACGCCGCCGAAACCGTCAATGCCCGCAATGACCGCGTCCACCCCGACCTCCGGCGCCACGAACAAACAGCCCAACAGCGCGCCAAGGGCGTTCAGCGTCATATGCACTCCGGGCAGGGTCACCGTCAGGGTGCGGTCGGCGGACTCGCCAACGACCGGCGGGTGCAGGCGCACGTGTGCGCGGCTGGCCGTGCCCCGGGACACCAGGTCGATCAGTTCGCCGACCAGCGGGATACCCGGGGCCTGGTCGGCATGCGTACCGCGACCGTAGCCCACGACCTTTACCCCAGCTTCGGCAAGTGCCGTGGCACGCCGCCCCGCCAGAGCGGCCGCGCCCGAATCGTCCAGGCACACCACCAAGGCGCCGCCCGGACGGATCAACTCGGTGAAATCGTCGAAGACCTTCACGTACGCATCTTCGGAACCGAAGAAGTCGAGGTGGTCCGCCTCGATGTTCGTCACCACCACCACATCCGGCCGGTACTGCAGCAGTGATCCGTCGCTCTCGTCGGCTTCGGCGACGAACACCGTGCCGCTGCCGTGATGGGCGTTGGTGCCCGATTCGTTGAGTTCGCCGCCGATGGCGAACGACGGATCGACCGCGCCATGCTGCAGGGCCACAACAGCCATCGATGTGGTGGACGTCTTGCCGTGTGTTCCGGAAATCAACAGCGTCCGGTAACCGTCCATCAGCCGGGCCAACACCTGCGGCCGGTAGAGCACCGGGATCCCGCGGCGGCGGGCCTCGACCAGTTCGGGGTTGTCGTCCGGAATGGCGGCCTGCGTCGTCACGACGACGGTGGCGCCCCCAACCAGCAGATCTAGGGCCGACGGGTCGTGTCCGATGCGGACGTGGGCACCCTGGGCGCGCAGCGCGACCAAACCGCGGCCGTCCCGGCCGTCAGATCCGGACACTTGTCCTCCCCGGGCCAGCAGAATGCGGGCGAGCCCACTCATGCCTGCACCACCGATGCCGACCATGTGCACGCGTTCCAATCCGCTGGGCAGGGCCGTGGGGGCGGTCATCGTCGGCGTCCTGCGGCCGTGTTCCGGTGCTGCGCTGCCAGGGCGAGGGCGGCTGCGGCCACCGTCTGGGCGGCCTGCCGGTGACCGACGTCGGTCCCCGCCGCACTCATCGCGGCGAGCGCCGCTGGGTCCTGGACGAGTGCCCGGATCTCGCGGGCGATGTAGTCGACGGTCAGGTCGGCGTCATCAACCAACCGCGCCGCACCTGCCTGCACCACCGGCAGGGCGTTGAGTCGTTGTTCGCCGTTCCCGTGTGGCAGCGGAACATAGACGGCTGGCAACCCGGCCGCCGTCACTTCGGCAACGGTCATCGCACCGGACCGGCAGATCACCAGATCCGCCGCGGCGTAGGCCAAATCCATCCGATCCAGATACGGCACCGCGACATACGCCGGGGCACCGGTCGGCGACACCGGATCGATGGCGTTGGTGGCTCCGTGGGCGTGCAGCACACCGATCCCGGCGGCGCCGAGCGCACCGGCGGCACCCGATACCGCTTCGTTGATCCGCTGGGCGCCCTGCGAGCCGCCGAAAACAAGGATCGTCGGCGCCTGCGGGTCCAGACCGAAAAACTCGCGGGCCCGCATCCGCAGCGCGGCACGATCCAGGTCGGCAATGGCCTGCCGCACCGGCATGCCCACGACCTGCGCACCGGGGATACCGCAATCGGGTACCGCGGCCATCACCTGCTCGGCGAAACGAGCGCCGACCTTGTTCGCGAGACCGGCCGACGCGTTCGCCTCGTGGATGAGCACAGGAATCTTTCGATCCTTGGATACATGCGCGCGGGCAGCGAGATACGCGGGCAAGGCGACATACCCGCCGAAGCCGACCACCACGTCAGCGTCGACCTTCGCCAGCACCTTCCGCGCGGCGCGCACCGCCCTGTCCAGCCGGACCGGGGTCTTGACGAGATCGGCGCCGACCGCGCGCGGCATCGGCGCTGGCGGAATCAGTTCCAGCTGATAGCCGCGCGCCGGAACCAGCTTGCCTTCGAGCCCTTTCGGGGTTCCCAAGGCAGTCACCCGCACCCCTGGTGCGAGGGCGACGATCGCATCGGCGACAGCCAGGGCCGGCTCAATGTGCCCTGCAGTTCCGCCGCCGGCGACGACGATCGATAGACCGGTCCCGTCGACAACCGAATCGTGAACCGGTTCCGGATTGCTGTTCACCGCTGCCTGTACTCCGTTCGACGCGGCGAGCTCATCTCCCGGCTGCGCCCGGCAGCCCGGCGCGGATCGCTGCCAATCCGGTTGCTCGCCTGCCTTGCAGGATAGTGGATCTCATCGGAGACCTGCGTCCGCGGCCCGGTCCTCGTTCGCGTCTGCGCCCGCGCATCCGTAGGGAGCTGCGTGGCCCGAGGCTGGCT
>NZ_JBAQWU010000299.1:0-1590 GCF_049299075.1 Gordonia sp. (in: high G+C Gram-positive bacteria) | reverse complement strand
GCTGGGCGGTCTCGCTCTTGTACGCACCCGACTTGAGGTAGGCGTCGCTGGCGGTGACCATCTGCACCACGAGTGAGGCATAGAGCGCCTCGGTGGTGTCGAGGTCGGAGGCGAAGCCGTACGCGATCACGTAGGTGGAATTGCTGGCGACGTCGCACGTGAGATCGTTGGCCCGGCCGATCTGGACAAAGAGCTGAACGAACGTCTTCAAACCACGCTTGCCCGCCTCCCCGATGCGCACCTGCCTGCTGATCGGGGCCGAACGCGCCCTGACGGCCCCGTCGTGGTCCCGCGCGACAGCCAGATCGATCGACGACGCCGTCGCCAGTCGCTGCGCCGCCGCGAGAAAGGCTTCGGCCTCGTGCGGGTTATCAGTGCCCTCAGCCTGCCGGAGCAGACCGCCGATCCGGGTCAACAGCTTGTCGTCGCGCATGCCCCCACGGTAGCCATCGTCCGCGCGCCGCCACATTCGCCATCCACAGCCGCCGCGCCCGCGTGGCGGTTATCCACAGCAGGCGTCGGCGGCGGGTTACAAGCCGAACTTGTCCTGCATGTGTTTCAGGGTTTCGGCGGAGGCACGCAATCCGCCGAGCTCATCGGACGACATGGCGATCGGTAGCCGCTCACCGGCGCCGTGGGCGTCCACCACGGTGGGCAGGGACAGGCACACATCGCTGATGCCGTGAAAGTCGTCGTCGATCAGCGACGACACCGGGAGCACCCGGTGCTCGTTGTCCAGGATCGCTTCGGCGATGCGCGCTGACGCCAGACCGATGGCGTAGTTGGTGGCGCCCTTGCCTTGAATGATCCGGTAGGCGGCCTGCACCACTTCCTTGTGGATCTCGGCGCGAGAGGTCGCGTCGAGCTCCGGCCAACCTGGCAGCGGCACCCAGTCGAGCAGGGGCACGCCGCCGATCGTCGCCGACGACCACAGCGGGATCTCCGAGTCGCCGTGTTCGCCGGCGATGTAGGCGTGCACGTTCTGCACGGCCACCCCGCAGTGTTGGGAGAGCAAGAAACGCAGTCGTGACGAGTCGAGCACGGTGCCCGAACCGAACAGTTGGTTGCCTGGCAGCCCGGTCACCTTGAGGGCCGCGTAGGTGATCACGTCGACCGGGTTCGTCACCATCACGAACCGGGCGTTCGGCGCCGCCTCGACGATCGGCGGCAGGGCCTTCTTCACCAGGTTGATGGTCGCCTCGGCCAGCTGTAACCGTGTCTCGCCCGGTTTCTGTTTGGCGCCCGCGGTAAAGATCACCACATCCGATCCGGCACACACCGCGGGGTCGGGCGAGCCGATCACTTCGGCACGAGGGACAAACTCCAGCCCGTGGGAGAGGTCGAGCGCCTCGGCGACCACTTTCTCCTCATTGATGTCCATCAGCGCCACACTCCGCGCGACCCCGCGGATCAGCGCCGAATACGCAATGGACGTGCCGACCGCACCGGCCCCGATGATGCTGATCTTGCGACCCGGAGTATCCATGATCCGAACGCTAGCCGAGGAACGGTACACGGTGCGCAACAACGGATGAACCGCACGTGTCGATGGGCGCTCCCTGAGCTTGTCGAAGGGTCACCCCCCAACCC
>NZ_JBAQWU010000298.1:0-7612 GCF_049299075.1 Gordonia sp. (in: high G+C Gram-positive bacteria) | reverse complement strand
GTTCGGTGCCGGACGGCTCCTACCAGCCGCCGTCGCGGAACGCCGGACCGGCGACATGGCCGAACTTGCCGCAGCCGCAGTTCAGCGCGCTGCCGGCGGGTACCGGTACCGCCGCGGACTACCACAGCCAGCTGCGCATGATCTATGGCGCGAGCAGCGGGCAGAACCCGGCTGACGTTCCTACATGGGTCACCTATATCGGCGCGGGTGCGCTTGATGGTGCGGAGGTAAATATCAAATGAGAGGTGTTTGGGCTCCGCTCATCAAACTGATCGTCTTCATCGTGATCACGGTGTTGGCGACGTCCGTGCTGGCACTGCTGATCTCCAATGCCGGTGCCGCCGGAAAGAATAGCTATCAGGCGATCTTCTCCGACGCCGCGATGCTCAATCCGGGCGACGACGTGCGCATCGCCGGTGTGCGCGTCGGCCAGGTGCAGGATGTCGAGATCTACGACCGGAATCTGGCGAAGGTCTCGTTTAACGTGAACCGTGGCCGCCTGCCGCAGAGCACGCAGGTCTCGATTCGCTACCGGAACCTCGCCGGTCTGCGCTATGTGGCGCTGGAGAAGGGTCCGAGCGACGGTGCGACCGTCGGTCCGGGCTACACCTTCCAATACAACGTGGATCGTCGTAAGTCGAGTACGCATCCGGCGGTCAACCTGACCGAACTGTTCAATGGTTTCCGGCCGCTGTTCCAGCAGATCACCCCGGAAGATATGAACAAGCTGGCCGAGACCGTCATCAACGTCTTCCAGAACGGCGACGGTGTGGACATGGGTGCCACCATCGGTTCGCTGATCCAGCAGACCGCGGAGCTCACCAACACGATCGCCGACAAGGATGCGGTGATTGGCGAGATGATCACCAACCTCACCAAGGTGTTGGACACGGTCAACAACAACGACCAGCAGCTGACCCAGTTGCTCAACAACACCGAGGCGCTGGTGACCGGACTGGCCGCGCAGCGTGATTCGGTCGGCTCGGCAATCACCTCGGTGTCCAAGCTGACCTCGCTGACCGGGTCGATTCTGAGCCAGACGCGGCCGTCGATCCAGCAGGCACTGAGTGGTCTGAAGGTGACGTCGGACAATATCGCCGCGCGCGAGTCCGACGTCAACAAGCTCCTGGAGAACCTGCCGGTGAAGCTGCAGAAGCTGGGTCGCAGCGCGACCTTCGGCTCGTGGTTCCAGTTCTACCTGTGTGGTCTGGACATTCGCGCCGGTAACGGTAAGTCGGCGGTGCTTTCGCAGCCGATGATCCCGCTGCCGGACATCAACCACGTCCTTTACACCAGTGCGGCGACGCGCTGCTGGGCCGACGGCAAGATCAACGGGGAGGGGTGACAATGTCCGATCAGCAGAACAATCCCACCGCTCCCGATCGTGAAGTCGACGCCACAGCAGAAATCGACGTCACGGCGTTGCCGCCGAAGAAGTCCCGCCGCTTCGCCGGGAAGCGCACGGCAAAGAGCGTCGGTATTTTGGGGCTGGCGGCCATCGTGATGATCAGTTTGGCGACCTTCTATCTGAAGGACCTGCCGCTGATCGGTGCCGCACCGCAGTACACGGTCCAGTTCCACGAGGCCGCGGGCGTGACGCCGGGTAACGAGGTTCGCGTCGCCGGTGTGCGCGTCGGCGAAGTGACCGACGTACGCCTGGACGGCAACCGGGTGCTAATGCGCATGCGCGTCGCGGACACCTGGATTGGCGATGAGACCCAGGCGACCATCCAGATCAAGACGGTTCTCGGGCAGAAGTACATCGCGCTGAACCCGAAGGGCACCAATCGTGCTGATCCGCGGGAGATCCTGACCGACACCGTGGAACCGTACGACGTGGTGCAGGCCTTCTCCGATGCTGCCGACCAGATCGAGAACGTGGACACCAATCAGGTGGCCAAGGCCCTCGGCGAGCTGTCGGACGTGTTCACCGCGAGCGCCGACGACATCGGTCCGTCGTTGGAAGGCATCTCGCGGCTCTCGCAGACCATCGCCAGTCGCGATAAGGAAATCCGCCGCCTACTGAAGGCGACCCGCGATTCGTCGAAGATCCTGGCCGACCGCAATCAGCAGTTCACCCGGCTGATCGCCGGTACCGGGGTGCTGTTGCAGGAGCTCAACACGCGGCAGGAATCCATCTCGGCGCTGCTCTCCAGCACCGAGGCGATGAGCACCGCGTTGACCGGCATCGTGAAAGACAACGAGAAGCAGATCGGTCCGGTGCTGACGTCGCTTAAGCAGGTCACCAACATCCTGACCGCGCAGAACGAGAATGTGCGTAATTCGATCATCAACCTGGCGCCGTTCTACCGGCTGTACGCCAATGTGCTCGGTAACGGTCGCTGGTTCGAGTCGGTGGTCACCAACCTGATTCCGCCGGCTCTCCCGGCGCAGAACACGCACCGGCCGCCGAATGCGACGGCCAACCTCAACAACGGAGGGACTGAGAAATGACGTCTACTCCCGATGCCGCGCAGCCGCGGCAGCCGTTCTTCACTCGCCAGACCTTGGCGGTCATCGCGACGATCGTGGTCGCCGCTCTGGTGGCCGGTCTGATCGCCTGGTGGGCATGGAGTCGGATCGGTTCGACCAAGGTGACTGCGACGTTCAACAGCTCCGTCGGCATGTACGAAGGCTCCAATGTCCGGATCCTCGGTGTCGACGTCGGCAAGGTCACCAAGGTGACCCCGCGCGGCGAGACCGTGGATGTGGAGATGCGCGTCGACCGCGGCATCAAACTTCCTGCCGATGTGCAGGCGGTGCAGATAATTCCGTCGTTGGTCGCCGATCGCTACGTCCAGTTGTTGCCGGCCTATAACGGCGGCCCGACCACACAGGGTGATGTGAATCTCGGACTCGACCGCACTGCGGTGCCGGTGGAGATCGACGCGATCTACGGCAACCTGCAGAAGCTGTCGAAGTCGCTCGGCCCAGGCAAGGATGGGGTCAACCAGAAGGGTGCCCTGAGCAATTTCGTCACCGCAGGCGCCAAGGCGCTCGACGGCCACGGCGAGACCATGGGCAGCGCGATCACCAACCTGTCGAAGGCCGCCGAGACGCTGGCCAACTCCAGTGGAGACATTTCGACGACGGTGAAGAACCTCAACGTCTTTGTCGGTGCGCTCCGCGAAAACGACTCGCAGGTGCGGCTGTTCAACTCGCAGATGGCCTCGTTCAACGGGTTCCTGTCCGGCGAGCGGGAACAGTTGGGCAAGGCACTCGATACGCTCTCGTTTGCCCTGGGTGATGTGGCGACTTTTATTGCCGACAATCAGGCGCAGATCGGGGAGACCATCCGTGACCTGCAGCCCACCGGCCAGGCGCTGCTCGACAACAAAGACAGCCTGCTGGAGATCATGACGGTCCTGCCGCTGGCGGTCAGCAACTTGATCAACGCCTACGACGCCGAGTCGGGAACCGTCGCCATGCGGGTCAACATTCCCGACTTGCAGAACCCGACCGCCGCAGTCTGCAAGATGCTCGATTTGGGTGCGCTGCTGCCGGGCAACCCGCTGGCCGTCGATTTCAGCAACAAACTGCGTCCGCTGGTCGACCACTGCTTGGAGCTCGGTGAGCAGATCCAGAACGATGTTCTGGAACCGCTGCTGCCGATTCTGCCGTTCGGCCTCATGAGCAACCGGAAGTTGCAGAATATGCTGCCGCCGGGCTCGGTTCCCGGAGTGCCCGATACGCAGCTTCCGCCGTACAACAAGAGCCGGGGAGGCAACTGATGAAGCTCGGTAGGCTTACCCGCCTCAAGGTGGCCGGCGTCGCTACCGCGATGACTGCGGTCCTCGGTGTCACCGGCTGCGGTGTCAACGTGCAAGATATGCCGCTGCCCGGTGGCGTCGCGCTCGGCGACAATGCGCGCGACTACACGATCGAGTTCAAGAACATCCTCGATCTGGTGCCGCAGTCCGTCGTCAAGATGGAAGGCATTCCGGTCGGCCGCGTGGTCAAGATCGAAGTGCCGGGGGACGCCTGGAACGCGCTCGTGCACATCCGCGTGCAGAATGAGATCGACCTGTCGGACAAGGTGCACGCGGCCGTCCAGCAGACGAACCTGCTCGGCGAAAAGTTCGTGGCGTTGACCGAGCCGGACGACGCGGGGAGCGCGCCGCGGCAGAACCCGAACCAGCCCATCTCGTTGGGCCGCACCAGCACCACGACCGACATCGAGCAGCTGCTCGGCGCTTTGTCGCTGCTCCTCAACGGTGGCGGTATTGCCGAACTCAAGCCGATCATCACCGCACTCAACGAGTCGATGGGCGGCGAGGAAGGCAGCGCCGAGATGCGCGAGCTGCTGATCAACTCTGAGAAGCTGATCCGCGGGCTAAATCAGCAGCGCGACAACATCATCTCGGCAGTCGACGGCATCGCGAACCTGTCGGAGCGGGCTGCCGGTCAGACCGCGCAGATCGACCGGATCCTGGACGAGCTGCCGGCCGGCGTCGCCGTGCTGGAAGCGCAACGACCGCAGTTCGTCGACTTGCTGACCAAACTCGACAGCCTCGGCGAGGCGGGCACGCAGATCCTGGGCACCGCACACAAGGCGATGATCAACGATCTCAAGGCACTGGCCCCGATCCTGACCCAGCTGGGTGGATCGGTCAATGACCTGATTACGGCGGCGCCGCTGATGCTCACCCACCCGTTCCCGGATGACATCGTGCCGGGCGTGCACGGTGACTCGACCAACCTGTTCATGACGGTCGATCTGCGGTTGCTCAATCAGCTGGAGGCGCTCGGCGTGGGCCAGGGTACGCCGAAGTACCAGATCCCGTCGGCCAATCCGCCGCGGGTCGATCAGCGAAACCCATACATCAACGGTAACGGCCCTCGCTGGGGCTGGCCGTCGATCTCGCTGCTGCCGCCGCCGTTGAACTCCCGGCCGGGACCCAACACCCCGCCGTCGGGCGGCACCTACCCGGCCAATCCGGGGCTGACCCAGTCGCAGAACAAGAACAACCCGTCGTCGTCGACGAAGAAGAAGCCCACGTCGTCGACCACTGGCAAGAAGCCGGCCGCTGACAGCTTCCTCTACGGACCCATCCAACTGCTCGGAGGGACCGGCCAGTGATCACTCGATTCGTCAAAGTGCAGCTGATCGTATTCGCGATCGTTGGCGTGCTGGCCATCGTCTACGTGGGTGCGAACTATGCGCGCCTGGATCGGCTGATGGGTTTTGGCACCTACCCGGTGACGGTGGCGATGGGCGACAGCAGCGGTGGAATCTTTACCCAGGCGCAGGTCACCTATCGCGGGGTTCCGGTCGGTGAGGTGAACGCCATGACGTTGACCCCGAACGGCGTGAACCTGGAACTCAAGCTCGACTCGCGCGGTCCGAAGATTCCCGACTCGGCAGTCGCCGTCATCGCGAACCGTTCGGCGATCGGCGAGCAGTTCCTTGATCTGCAGCCCACTAGCGGTAGCGGCCCGTACCTGGAAAAGGGTTCGGTGATCACGCACTACGTGCTGCCGCCGGTGCTGCAGGACGTGATGACCGACGTCATCAAGCTCACCGAGTCGGTGCCCGTCGACGATCTGACCACCGTGGTCACCGAGCTCGGCAAGGCCTTCGACGGCCAGGCCGAGAATATGGACCGGCTGGTCAGTGCGCTGACCACGCTGGCCAAGTCCGGCCATGAGAACCTGGGCGAGACTATCTCGCTGATCCAGAACTCGAATGTGGTGCTCGGCACGCAGGCTGAACAGTCCGATGAGATCTTGACCTGGGCTAAGGGCTTGGAGTTGGTGACCGCGACGCTGGCCGCGCAGGACCCGGCGGTGCGGCGGATTCTGACGGACGGTCAGCTGACCGCCACACAGCTGTCGTCGTTCTTGCAGGAGAACGGTGGGGACGCCACCACGCTGATTCATCAGCTTGGCGAGACCATGCACACCGTGGAGCCGGCAACATTCGCCACCGGCGCCACCATGGCTATGCTGTCGGCGCTCTCGGCAGGCAGCCACTCGGCCGCACCGGGCGACGGTCAGATCCACTTCGGCATCGTGCTCGAGACCAATAACCCGCCGACGTGCACTAAGGGTTACGAGAGCACTAAGGCGATCATCGCGGATATGAAGCGGAAGAATCCGAACTTCGACATCAATTACGACGACTTCCCGTTCAACCGGGACGCCAACTGTGAGGTGGCGGTAGGGAACCCGACGGGTGTGCGCAGTGCGAACCGCGCCGCGTTGGCCAATCCGGAAATCCCGCAGCCGTGGGACAACCTGCCCAAGAAGGATCCGGATCGGCTCAACTTGAACCCACTGGCGACCCAGCTGGCGTGGCTTCAGGGTGTGCACCCGACCAAGTAGCCGTCGTCGCTAGAACCAGTGGGAAGTGCCGAGAGATTGAGTCGATCGGCCACGAGTAGATACAGTTGCGCGCGATGACTTCTGAACCGAACGAGACCCCCGAGGGCCCGGCCCCGGATGACCTGACCGACGTCGCCTCCGACGTCGCCTCCGACGTCGCCGCCGATACTGAGGTTTCCGCTGGCGTCGATGCCGACGACGGGGCGTTCCCGGATCTGCCCGACGACCCGAAGTCGCGCGCGCAGCGCAGGGCTGAGCGCAAGGTGGCCAAGGTGACGGCGAAGGCCGAGGCCGTGGCCAGCGGCTCGCGCGCCGGTGGACGGCGGCACACGTTCGGGTCGTTAGCGTTGGCTACCGGTGTGGCGGCGCTGACCGCCGCCGTGGTCTGCCTCGCGTACTTCGGCTACACCGGTATCAACGCCTACGTCGGGACCGGTGGTAAGGCTGCCACGTTGCGCGACGAGTCGATCGACGCCGCCGAACAGGCCATCATCAACATCATCAACGTGTCCGCCGACGATATCGACGGCTGGGAGCGACGTATCGATTCGTCGTTGACCGGTGGTGCCCTCAAGCAGGTCAAGGACGGGACGCTGGAGTCCCTGAAGAAGGAGATCGCCGCCGGTAAGCGCACCGAGCATGCGCGGCTTAGCGGTGAGGTGCGGCGGGCCGCCTGCACTGAGGTGAACGTCGACGAGAATAGGGCCACCGTGTTGGTCTTCTCGTCGTCCACCGCCTATGCGGGCAAGGACGATAAGGGTCAGGACGTCACCACCGAGATCGCCACCATGGAGTTCTTGGTGAGCGTGGTGCAGGTCGACGGCGTGCGGAAGGTTGACAACATCGTCCCGCTGACGCTGGTGCCGATCGAAGAAGGCGGTGCGGCAGGCGGTTCCGGTAGCGGGACCGGCGGAGCGGGCGGTACGGGTACGAGCGGTACGGGTACGAGCGGTTCGGGCACGAGCGGCAGCAACGGGGGTGGCCGCTGATGAGCGACGACGATAAGAACTACGGCGATCTGCCGAAAATGGAGATCCGCATCGGGCGCCCGGCGCCAGCGGACGCAGCAGTCGAGACTCCAGATGTCGAGACTGCGGTGGTCGAGACTGCGGTGGTCGAGACTGCGGCTGCGGCGTCGACCACCGGCGATCGCAGCATTGTGGAGACGCACGTTGAGTTGTCGCCGGCGTCCGCGGATGACGGCGTCGCCGCCACCGAACGATTGCGTACCGCGCGCGGGCAGACCGGCCGCGCCCGCACCCGTGAGGAGGCCGATACGGCCACCGTG
>NZ_JBAQWU010000297.1:0-3614 GCF_049299075.1 Gordonia sp. (in: high G+C Gram-positive bacteria) | reverse complement strand
GCGCCGGACCGTCCAGGCGCGCGGCTGCAGCCGGATCGCGCCACGGATCGGCGGGCTCGACCTCATGGTCCGCTGCCCCGAACGTCGCGTACGGGTCGCGCTGAAGGGTCTGGGTGGATCCGGCTGGGCGCCCGAACGCCTCGGACAGCACCGGGTCCGGCGCGGCGGTCTCGGGCTGCGGCCGATCCGAAGACGTGACGGCGAACGAGCCGTTCACACCGGCCGGGCGACCGAATACGGCCGCAGTCTGCGGGGAGACGGGCGCCGTCGGCCGTTGCGGCGGCGTCGCAGGTCGCGCGGTGTCGGCGGAGTCTCCGGCCGACCAGTCAGGGGTGTGTGTCACGGGTCAGCGGCTCCGCCGGTTGAGGTCCCGCATATCGATTTCACGGGTCGGAATCTGGCTTAGTTCGCCGACGAGATTGGGTGGCGCACTCATCTCGCAGCTGGTCCGCAGCCGCGACCGGGCCGACGCCTGGGCCGCGATCTCAGCCGCACACGCGGCGCAGAGCCGCACGTGCTCATCGACACGCCCGGCGGCCGACTCGCGGAGCACCCCGTCGACATAGGCGACAACGGCGTCGGCGGCGAGGTGATCGGTGGAACTGAAGGCGCGACCGGAGCCGAACTCCGGGTTCGGCGCGAACGTCGAACCCGCGGGAGCCCAGCGCTCCGACCGCGACGAAGCCTGTTCAGCCACGCGCCTCACCTCTCTCTGCGAACCGGCAGGGTCCTGTCGGCGCCGCGGTGTGCGGGTGCCAGCGAAGTCCTGTTGCGTTCACTTTATCCCAGCAGTGGCGCCCGGGGCGGTCAGGCAGTCCCGATTAGGGCGGACTCAGCCGCGGCTGCCGACGGCCACCGAGCGGCTGTCCATGTGCCCATTGGCGGCCAGGTGGTCCCGGATGCCCTGGCGGCCACGGTGGATGCGACTGCGCACGGTGCCCATTTTGACCCCCAGCGTGGTCGCGACTTCCTCATATGAGAGTCCTTCGATGTCACAGAGGACGACGGCCGCGCGGAACTCCGGCGCGAGTGCGTCGAGGGCCTGCTGCAGGTCGTGGTCCAGGCTCGCCTCGACGACAGCCTGCTCCGGTGTTGGGGTGTCGGAGCTGATCCGCTCGTAACCGGTGTCCAGCGCCTCCATCCGGATCTTATTTCGTCGGCGGACCATGTCCAGGAACAGATTGGTCGTGATGCGGTGCAACCAGCCCTCAAAGGTTCCCGGCTTGTACGACGTCAGCGACCGAAACACCCGGATAAAGGTGTCCTGTGTCAGATCCTCCGCGTCGTGCTGGTTGCCGCTGAGACGGTAAGCCAGGCGGTACACCCGGTCGGCGTGCTCGGCGACGAGCTCTTCCCACGACGGCAGCAGCGCGACATCGCCGGTCGCGTCGAAACCGGCCGTACCCGCAAATGGGGACTGCCGTTCTGTGCCGTGGCCTCGGTGCTGCTGGGTTGCCTTCACGGGTAGATCCGCCCTCCCTGGTTTCGGTGGTGTCAACGCTGCAGGCCGCAGGCGAATTCCCCGCCCCAATGGCCAGAAGTCGCTGACCCGGTTGCACTGAGCATGTCGTACTCCGGTGTGCCTCCCCTGTTACCCGACTGAGTGTTCCCTGAGGATCGAAATCTGGAGCACTCCAGGTGCGGTCCCGCGTCCCGAATCGGCCTATTCGGGCGTCAATACCGGACCCGCGCGGCGCGCCACGATTGGGCACCCGGCCCACTCTGGCAGGCTCGTAATCATGAGTGATACCCCCATCGCTGAAAATTCTCGCTCGGCGGCCGCCGAGCTGGCCGCCTACGCCGATGCGGCGATCATCGAAGACGAGGCATTGGTGGCGGCGCGGCTGCGCGCCGAGGAGCTCGGTGCCAGCACCATCTCACCAGCCGCCGGATCGCTGCTCTCCCTGCTGACCCGAGTCGCCAACGCCAAGCACGTCGTCGAGATCGGCACCGGTGTCGGCGTCGGCGGACTGTGGCTGCTGGCCGGAATGCCCACCGACGGCGTCTTAACCACCATTGATCCCGAGCCCGAACACCATCAGGCCGCGCGCGAAGCCTTCCGCGATGCCGGTATCGCCCCCGGCCGGACCCGGCTAATCACCGGCGTACCAACCGATGTGCTGACCCGCTTGGCCGATGCAGCGTACGACGTCGTCTTCATCGACGGTCCGCTGCTCAGCTACCCGGCGTTTGTCGCCGAGGCGATCCGTATCTTGCGGCCCGGCGGCGTCGTCGTGGTGAACAATGCATCGGCGGGCGGCACCATCGCCGACCCGGAGGCGGCCGATCCGCGCACTCTGGCAGCGCGCGCGGCGGCGACGATGATCGCCGACGATGACCGGTTCATTCCCACGGTGGTGCCGGTCGGCTCCGGTCTGCTCGCCGCCGCGAAGGCTCGCTAACCACGCTGCTTGGGCGTCAGATGTCGGTGGAGAAACGCACGCCGTTCTCCGGCAATTGCACGCCGGGCCAGACTCGGGCACCGCGCAGGAGTTCGCAACGTGCACCGATGTGCGCCGTATCGCCGATGACTGTGTCGCGGATGAGGGCGCCCCGGCCGATGCGGGCACCGAAGCCGACGATGCTGCGCTCGACTACCGCCCCGGCCTCGATGATGGCTCCGTCAAAGATCACTGCGCCGTCGAGGCGGGCCTTTGGGCCGACCATCGCATCCGCGCCGACGACAGTACCGCCGACCAAAACGGCATCTACGGCGACGTGTGCACCCGCCTTGACCAGCGATTCACCGCTGACACCGGCCAGGGCCGGCGAGGGCGCGATCCCGCGCACCAGGTCGGCCGAGCCGCGGACGAAGTCTTCCGGGGTGCCCATATCGCGCCAGTAGGCGCTGTCGACGTGGCCCTGGACGTGTCGGCCCTCGGCGAGCAATTTCGGGAACACCTCGCGCTCCACCGACACCGCCCGCCCGCCCGGGATCTCGCCGATCACGGTGCGGTTGAACACATAGGTGCCGGCATTGATCTGGTTGGTCGGCGGATCCTGCGTCTTCTCCAGGAAAGCGGTAACGCGCCCGTCGTCGTCGGTCGGCACACACCCGAATGCCCGCGGATCACCGACCCGCACCAAATGCAGAGTCACTTCCGCGCCCGACGAGCGGTGGGTGTCGAGCACCTCGCGGATATCGGTGCCGCCGAGCACGTCGCCGTTGAAGACCAGCACGGTGTCGGCGACGAGGGCGTCATAGACGTTGCGGATGCCCCCGCCGGTACCGAGAGCTTCCTTCTCGGTCACGTACGTCAGATTCACGCCGAGATCTGCACCGTCGCCGTAGTACTCGGAAAAGACCTCGGCCTTGAAGGAGGTGCCGAGCACGATGTCGGTGACGCCCGCCTCGCGGATTCGCGAGATGAGGTGCGTGAGGAAGGGCACTCCGGCGGTCGGGAGCATCGGTTTGGGCGCCGAGAGGGTCAGTGGGCGCAGCCGAGTGCCCTTACCCCCGACCAAGATCAAGGCCTGTACCTCCGGCGTGGCCGCGTCAGATGTGGTCACAGGTTCACCTTTCCGATGAGGGTGTGTCGTGGATGGTCTTGCTGCGCTGGGCGCGCAGTGCCGCGGAGATGGCCAGCCGGCGACGCACCGCCAGGCCGGCCCGG
>NZ_JBAQWU010000296.1:0-3349 GCF_049299075.1 Gordonia sp. (in: high G+C Gram-positive bacteria) | reverse complement strand
GCCCAAGACGATGCTGAACGTCCCCATCGGTGCCGCACGACGCTTTGCCGCGCAGGATTGGCCCACCGCCCGGATCCGGGCGGCCGCTGCCCGGCATGGCATCACCATCAACGACGTCCTTCTCACCATGTGTTCCGGTGCCCTGCGCTCCTACCTGACTGATTACGAAGGTCTCCCCGAAGAGTCACTGGTGGCGATGGTGCCGGTCTCGCTGCACGACGGCCACACCGACGGCAACGCGGTTACGGCGATCCTGGCGAAGCTGGCCACTAATTCCCCCGACCCTGCCGACCGGGTTCGCGAGATTCGCGCCTCCACTGCGAGCGCGAAGGACGTGGTCCGCTCCCTGCCGCCGCTGCAACAGCTAGCGCTCGGCGTGGCGAACGCCTGGCCGCTGGCACTGTCCCTGGTGCCCGGCACCGCCGGCTATACGCCGCAGAGCTTCAACGTGGTGATCTCCAACGTGCCGGCGGCCGACGAACAGCTCTACTGGAACGGCGCGCGCCTGGACGGTTGCTTCCCCGCCTCGATTCCGGCGGAGGGCCAGGCCTTGAACATCACCATCACGTCGATCTCCGGCAAAACGTGCTTCGGCCTGACGGGCGCCCGCGCCCAACTCCCCAGCCTGCAGCGCATGCTCGATTACCTCGAGCTGGCGCTCACTGAGCTCGAGGAGATGGCCCCGCTCACCCCGGTGCCGGCCCTGCCTCCGGGCCGGTAACGAGACTGCCCTGCCTACCGCACCGTCGTGCGTTGGGCCACACTCCCGCAGTCACAGTTGGCCACCCGGTTACCCGACAGTAACATCACTGACTAGGGCTTCCCACCTGCCTTGTTAGGTAAACCTTGGCAGCGAGAAGGCCGGGTGAGCCTCTACGGTTACCTAGCAGACGACTCAGCAGTGGTCACGACCTCAGAAAGGCCGGCACCTTCCATGACTACGACGACGATTGTAATCGGATCGATCGCGGTGATCATCAGCATCTTCTGCTGGGCGAGCTTCGGTCGCGGCGTCTTTGGACTCGTCCGCGGGATCGCCCAGGGCGAAAAGGTGGAGAGTACGCGTTTCGCGCATCCGCTCCGTCGCGTGTTCGTCATGATCAAGGAATTCCTCGCGCATACGCGCATGGTCAAATTCCCGGCCGTCGGTGCTGCGCACTGGCTGGTGATGATCGGCTTCCTCGGCGGCATGCTGCTGTTCTTCGAGGCATACGGCCAGTCCATCAACCCCGAGTTCCACTGGCCCTTGTTCGGCGCCTCGTTCGCCTGGCACCTGTGGGACGAGATCCTCGGTATCGGCACCGTGGTCGGCATCGTCGCCCTAATCGTCATCCGGCAGCGCAATCACCCGCGCGTACCCAGGCGTCTCTCCCGTTTCTCCGGCTCCAACTTCCTGCCCGCCTACACGATCGAGGCCATCGTCCTGGTCGAGGGCCTGGGCATGATCTTTGTGAAGGCCGGCAAGATCGCCACCTACGGCCACGCCAACGCCGGCTCGGATTTCTTCACCATGCAGGTAGCCAAACTGCTACCCGCCAGCCCGACGATGGTGTCCATTTTTGCCGTTATCAAACTCCTCTCCGGCAGCTTGTTCCTACTGCTTGTCGGCCTCAACCTGAACTGGGGTGTCGCCTGGCACCGCTTCTCGGCGTTCCCGAACATTCTGTTCAAGCGCAACTCCGACGGCACCCCCGCCCTGGGTGCGCTGAAGCCGATGCTGAGCAACGGCAAGGTCCTGGAAATGGAGACCGCCGACCCCGACAACGACTCGTTTGGTGCCGGCAAAATCGACGACTTCAGCTGGAAAGGCCTGCTCGACTTCACCACTTGCACCGAATGCGGTCGCTGCCAGAGCCAGTGTCCCGCCTGGAACACCGGTAAGCCGCTGTCACCGAAGCTGATGATGATGTCGCTGCGCGATCAGGCACTGGCGCAAGCGCCATATCTGATTGCCGGTGGCAAAAAGGATATGAGCGGCGACGAGATCGGCCTCGTCGATGCCGACGGCAAGGTCCTCGACGACAAACTAGCCAAGATCCCGGCCGCCGCACGCGCCGCAGCCGACCGCAAACTGGTCGGCGAGACCGAAGGCAATACCGGCGCGGTGATCGACGCCGAAGCCCTATGGAGCTGCACCACCTGTGGCGCCTGTGTGGAGCAGTGCCCCGTCGACATCGAGCACATCGACCACTTCGTCGACATGCGTCGCTACCAGGTCCTCATCGAGTCCGACTTCCCGTCCGAGCTGGCGGGCCTCTTCAAGAACCTCGAGAACAAGGGCAACCCGTGGGGCCAGAACCAGGCCCAGCGCACCGCCTGGATCGACGAGCTCGACTTCCACGTTCCGGTCTACGGCCAGGACGTCGAGTCCTATGAAGGCTACGAGTACCTCTTCTGGGTCGGCTGCGCTGGCGCCTACGAAGACCGCGCCAAGAAGACCACCAAGGCCGTCGCCGAACTGCTGAACATCGCCGCTGTCGACTTCCTGGTGCTCGGCCAGGGCGAGACCTGCACCGGCGACTCTGCACGCCGCGCCGGCAACGAGTTTCTGTTCCAGATGCTCGCGCAGCAGAACATCGAGACGTTCAACGAGCTGTTCGGCACCGCGCCGCAGCAGCGCCGCAAGATCGTCGTCACCTGCGCCCACTGCTTCAACACCATCTACAACGAGTACCCGCAGGTCGCGGCGCTCGGCGACGGCCAAGCCAGCGCCGGACAGTACGAGGTGGTCCACCACACGCAGCTACTCAACCGCCTCGTCCGCGAGAAGCGGCTCATCCCGGTCGCCCCGGTCGGCGGCCGCGAAGTGACCTACCACGACCCGTGCTACCTGGGCCGACACAACACCATCTACGACGCCCCGCGCGAACTGATGGAGGCCTCCGGCTCGACGCTCACCGAAATGCCGCGGCACGGTTCGCGCTCCATGTGCTGTGGCGCCGGCGGTGCCCGCATGTGGATGGAAGAGCAGATCGGTAAGCGCATCAACGTCGACCGAGTCGACGAAGCGCTCGACACCCTTGCCTCAACCAAGGGTGCTGGCGAGAACGACACCAAGCTGATCGCCACCGGCTGCCCGTTCTGCCGCGTCATGCTGACCGACGGCGTCACCGCGCAGACTTCCGGCACCGCACTGGAAGACAAGGTGGAGGTGGTGGACGTCGCCCAGATGATTCTGGAAGGCGTCAAACGCGGCCAAACCCTGGAGACCACCCGCGGCGATAAGCACCACGGCCCCAAGTGGGTCGCCAAGCCCGAACCGGAACCCGAGCCGGTCAAGGCCGCCGTCGCCGCACCGGCCAGGCCCGCTGCTCCCGCCTCCTCGCCGGCGGCAGCCGCGGCACCGGCT
>NZ_JBAQWU010000295.1:0-3015 GCF_049299075.1 Gordonia sp. (in: high G+C Gram-positive bacteria) | reverse complement strand
CCTGAGCTTGTCGAAGGGTCAGGCCTAATCGGTCCGCTCGCGATGCTTGCACCCGGGCCAGCAGCACGGGCGCTTCATTCCATCTTCTAGTTCTTCGCAAGTGCGTCGGATACGGCGCTGACGGGTTTTGGCCTGTTTGGCTTCTTCGACCCAGCAGATGAACTCGTTGCGGCCCAAGGGCGTGCACGCTTCCCAAAAATTCAGCACGTCCGCATCTGCGGACGGTGGATACTTTGGATCGGGCTCGCCGCGCGGGCCGCCGAGGATCGCCTCGCGCAGGTCATCGGGGAGCGGGTGCACCACGCCGCCGGATACTTCAGTGCTCGCCATTGTTCGCTCCTGCCTTCACCCGGACGGTGATCCCGCCCAGCTCCACCACGTCGCCGTCACGCAGTTGGCGTCCGCGCCGCACTTCGACGGCGTCGTTCACCGTGACCAGACCGTCGGCGATCACGAGTTTTGCATCGGCGCCGGTGTCGATCAGATTCGCCAGTTTCAGAAACTGGCCCAGCCGGATGCTCTCGTCCCGGATCTCCACGTCGTCCACACTCTCCATTGTGCCCGGTCGACTCCGGCGTGTGCGTCCCGACGGCGGACACCGGCGCGGCGTGATGTGCGTTACCGGGGGGTACGGCTACCGGCGAGGCGCGCCTAGACTGGACCACTATGAGCGCGCCTGAATTCATTGCCACCGCTGACCTGGTTGACGAGATCGGCCCCGACGTCCGCAGCTGCGACACCCAATTCACCCAGTACGGCCGAATCCGCGAGTTCGCCGGTGTGGTGACCCCGGTCCGGTGCTTCCAGGACAACGCCCTGCTCAAGGCCATCCTCTCCGAGCCCAACCCCGGCGGTGTGCTGGTGATCGACGGCGACGCCTCGGTGCACACCGCGCTGGTCGGCGATATCATCGCCGAACTCGGCCGGAGCAATGGTTGGGCCGGGATCATCGCCCACGGCGCGATCCGCGATGCGAAGACCATCGGCGGCATGTCCATCGGCGTCAAGGCGATCGGCACCAACCCGCGCAAGTCCACCAAGACCGGTGCCGGTGAGCGGGACATCCCGATTGAGCTCGGCGGCGTCGTCTTCGAGCCTGGTGATCACCTCTACTCCGACGACGACGGCATCGTCGTTGTGACCCCCGCTTGAACCACACCGCTTGAACCACACCGCTTGACCCCACCTGTCTGGAGCAACACATGGCTAAGCCCACCCCCGACTACTTCACTCGCCTGGCGGCACTGGCAGCGATCGACGATCCGGCCAGCCGCCCGGCCAAGCCGGTCCTCGAGGCGTTCAGCGCCACCGAGATGGCCACTGTTCCGGTCGGCACGGCCGCGGATCTGGAGCTGGCCGTCGAACGCGCCCGCCAAGCGCAGTCCGCGTGGGCCGGCCGCACGCCGTCGGAGCGGGCCAAGGTGGTGGGCAAGTTCTCTGACCTGGTGCACAGCCGCGCCGACGAACTGATGGACATCGCGCAGGCGGAGACCGGTAAGGCGCGGATCTACGCGCAGGAGGAAGTTCTCGACGTCGCGCTGACCGCGCGCTACTACGCCACGTACGCCCCGAAGCTGTTGGCTGAGCGGAAGGTTCCCGGCATGATCCCGGGCGCCACCGACGTGCGTGTGCGTTACCAGCCCAAGGGTGTGGTTGGCGTGATCAGTCCGTGGAACTATCCGCTGACCCTGGCCGTCTCCGACGCGGTCGCCGCCCTGATGGCTGGCAACGCCGTGGTGATCAAGCCGGACAGCAACACCCCGTACTGTGCGCTTGCCCTGGCCGAACTGCTCTACGAGGCGGGTTTGCCGCGCGAGCTCTTCGCCGTCGTTCCGGGGCCGGGCTCGGTGGTCGGTCAGGCGATCGCCGAGACCTGCGACTACCTGATGTTCACCGGCTCCTCGGCGACCGGCTCGACGCTGGCCCAGCAGGCGGGCAAGCGCCTGATCGGCTTCTCCGCGGAGCTCGGCGGTAAGAATCCGCTGATCATCACCGCCGACGCCGACATCGACAACGCGGTCGAGGGCGCCGCCCGCGCATGCTTCTCGAACTCCGGTCAGCTGTGCATCTCCATCGAACGCATCTATGTCGACGCGTCGATCGCAGCGGAGTTCAGCCAGAAGTTCGCCGACTTCGTCGAGAACATGAAGCTCAATGCCGCCTACGATCTCACTGCCGATATGGGCTCGCTGGCCTCGGCCGACCAGATGACGGCGATCGAAACCCATGTCGAGGACGCGGTCGCCAAGGGCGCCACGGTGCTCGCCGGCGGCCGCAAGCGTGCCGACCTTGGCCCGTACTTCTACGCGCCGACGGTCCTGACTGACGTCACCGACGAGATGGAGTGCTGCCGCAACGAGACCTTCGGTCCGCTCGTCTCGATCTACCCGGTCGATTCGGTGGACGAGGCGATTACCCGCGCCAATGACACCGAGTACGGACTCAACGCCAGTGTCTTCGCCGGAACCACTGCGCAGGCGCAGCAGATCGCCGAGAAGTTGCGCGCCGGCACCGTCAACATCAACGAGGGCTACGCCGCCGCATGGGGCTCCACCGCCGCACCGATGGGCGGCATGGGCATCTCGGGCCTGGGCCGTCGCCACGGCGAGGAAGGCCTGCTCAAATACACGGAACCGCAGACCATCGCCGCCCAGCGTTTCATCGGTCTGGACGGGATGACTGGCGTTCCGCGGGACCTCTTCCGCAAGGTGACGCCGCTGGCCATCCGCGGCCTGAAGTACCTACCCGGCCGTTAGGCGCTACGGAAATCAGGTTCAGAATCGGCCTCCGAGGTGCATATGCCCTCGGAGGCAGAATTCTGGTCTGGATTCCGGAGGCCGCCGGTGCGGTCAGCTTCGGCGGCGCCGAATGATGACGATCAGAATGGCCAGCACCGCGGCGATGGCGGCGATCATGCCGGGGCTGACGCGGTCGCCCGGCAACGGGGTGGGGCTGTTGTGGCGCAGTTCGACAAACTTTGCGCGCGACGCGTCCGCCTCGGCGACGGCGTCGCGC
>NZ_JBAQWU010000294.1:0-4376 GCF_049299075.1 Gordonia sp. (in: high G+C Gram-positive bacteria) | reverse complement strand
CCGCTGCTCACCCTGCACACCGACGATCCGGCGCGACTGGCTGGCGCGCTCGCGCGATTGTCCGGGGCCGTCACGATCAGCCGGGCCCCAACCGGTCCCGCCTCGAGTCGGGTGCTGGACCGGATCTCTGCTTAGCCGCCCCGGGCTCACCCTCCGGGAAGTAAACGCCGCCGTCAGGTGTCAGATTTCGGCACCTGACGGCGGCGTTAACTAGCGGACCTAGGCCGCGATCGGGCGGCCAGTGAGGGAGCGGAAATAGTAGAGCGTCAGCAGACCCGACAGCGGGATGGTGATCAGCAGACCGACGACGAGCGCGAGTAGGCCGAGCACACCGAGCAGGACCGTCATGGCGAAGACTACGACGGTGGGACCGATCTGCGCGGTAGCCAGGTTAAAGCCAGTGCTGATCGCCGACCCGGCAGGTTCGCGGACATCGGCGGCGAAATACACCATCCACATGGTCAGCAGGCTGATCGCCATCGAGACGATGGTCGAGACCCAGCTCAGTCCGAGGTAGTTGTTGAAGACCAATTCAGCGGCACCGGAGACCACCGCGATTATCAGCGTGATAGCCAGGATCGGGCCGAAGGCGGTCATCCGGAAAAAGTCGCCGAACTCGGCAGACCGGCCATCGGCGATCGCGATCAGCCCGGTGAGCCAGCAGGAAAGCGCATACGCCATGATCACCGCCATGAAGCCGGTAAGTACGACGATCATGGCGATCGCGGACGGGCCGGTGGGCGCCCAGCCTGCGGGATCGGCGGTCGCGGCGCCGTCAATGAGGGCGACCATCAGAAGTCCGAGCACGAGGCCGACTATCAGCGCAGCCGCAATGATGACGATGGCCCAGATGACGGCGGCACCGATGAGGACGCTGGCATTGGTCCTGAACCGGTCCCACGCCCAGGCGAACGCTGAACTAAGGTTCGGAGTCGGTGACACCGGCGCCAGCGGAGCGGCGGGCGGGGCCGCGCCGAACGGATTCGGGCCGAACGGATTTGGGCTGTACGCGCTAGCGCCATAGCCCTGTCCGGGCAGCGGTTGGCCGGGAGCGTACTGGCCGGCGCCGAACTGGTTGGCCCACGCTTGGTCGTCAGGGTGCAGGCCAGGATTCTGCAGGCCAGGATTCTGCGGCGCTGGGCCTTGCGGTGCTGGGGCTTGCGGTGCTGGGTTCGGATGGCCAGCGGGCTGCTCTCCGGGAGAGTGGTCGGCATCGTCGGGGGGAACGGGGCGCGAATCGTCGTTGTCGGGCACGTGTCCATCATGCCCGGTCTGGTTGTGCGCCGGGCAGGGCTTGGTGGGCGTGGCTACCGTGGGGCCATGACCGAGAAGTTCACCCTGGACGACTGTCGGCGTGCGCCCAAGGCGCTCCTGCACGACCATTTGGACGGCGGGCTGCGGCCGGGCACCGTTCTGGACCTGGCGCGTGCACACGGATACGACGGTCTGCCGGTGGGTACCGCCGCAGAGCTGGCGAACTGGTTTGCCACTGCCGCTGACTCCGGGTCGCTGGAGCGGTATCTGGAGACGTTCGCGCACACGGTGGCGGTCATGCAGACGGCGGAGGCGCTCACTCGGGTGGCCCGCGAATGTGCCGAAGACCTGGCCCGCGACGGCGTGGTGTACGCCGAGGTCCGGTTCGCGCCGGAACTGCACACCAATCGGGGGCTGAGCCTGGAAGAAGTGGTCGAGGCAGTGTTGCGCGGGTTCGCCGAAGGCGAGCTGATCGCGCGAGAAACCGGACACCCGATCGTGGTACGGACCCTGGTGACCGCGATGCGGCACGCGGCGCGGTCGATGGAGATCGCCGAACTCGCCGTGGCGTTCGGCGATCGTGGCGTCGTCGGCTTTGACATCGCCGGTGCCGAGGCGGGCAATCCGCCGACGAGGCACCAGGCGGCGTTCGATTACATGAGGGAGAAGAACTCCCACTTCACCATTCACGCCGGCGAAGCGTTCGGGCTGCCGTCGATCCATGAGGCGGTGTCGTTCTGCGGCACCGACCGCCTCGGTCACGGCGTGCGCGTGATCGACGACATCGTGCTGCCGCCGGGAAGCTCGCCCGATCAGGACTCGTATCCGGGCGCCAAACTCGGGGCCATCGCGAACTATGTGCGCGACAAGCGGATTCCGCTGGAGCTGTGCCCGAGCAGCAACGTGCAGACCGGAGCAGTCGCCTCGATCGCCGAGCATCCGTTCAATGTGCTTGCGCGCCTTCGGTTTCGGGTCACGGTGAACACCGACAACCGGCTGATGTCAGGTACCACGATGAGCCGCGAGTTCATGCTGCTGCACGAAGCCTTCGGCTACGGCTGGGCGGACTTCGAACGGTTCACGGTGAACGCGATGAAATCGTCGTTCCTGCACTTCCCTCAGCGGCTGGAGTTGATCGACGAGGTGATCAAGCCCGGGTTCGCGGTGCTGCGGGGCTGATCCTTCGACCCTTCGGCCTTCAACGGGCTCAGGGAGCGGGGGTCAGCCGCGGCGGACCAGCCGCTCTTCGAAGTCGTTGACCAGGGCGCGCCAGGCCTCGGACTCGTTGTCGAACGGGCCGGAGGGAGCGAGCCGGTTGGGGTTGGGATTCACTGTGTAGTCGACGAACCAACCCAGCGGGGTGGTGGTGCCCAAGGCCTCGTTGACACTGTCGACGCCCGCGAAATCGGCTGCGTCGCTGAGCAATTCGACAGCGAGGTCGAGCTGCTTGCCGTCGACCTGACGCGGACCATCGAGGATGTCCTCGTCGAGGCCGGGGAGGGCGTACACATTCTCCGGGAGGACGTCGTAGGTGAGCTCACCAGCATTGGCCATTGTCTGCACGTCGCTGTAGGTGGAGACGCGCGCGAGTGCATGGTCGTTGTGTTCGGCGAGGTAGCGGGTCAGCTGGCGCTCGGACGCGAAACCGTAGATGGTGCCCTTGGCGCCGAGGAAGATCGGCGTGGCGTCGTCGCCGACGTAGCAGCGCAGCGTCAGGAACTCACCGGCGTCGGTGAAGATCCGGATCGGATCGATACCGACCTCACCCCAGAACCCTTCGACGACGTCGTCCTCGTCGTCGTCCGCATCCTCGTCAGTATCCTCGGCGTCGTCATCGAGCGGGTCGACCGGATCAAACTCCGGCTCGTCCTCGTCCTCGGCGGACGCGGCCGCATCGAGCTCGGCGACGGCGATGGTCAAGGCGGCGGCGTCGACCGTCGGCGTGGCGACCACCTCGTCGAGGGCGTCGATGACGTCGTCCCAGTGCTTCGCGATCAGGCGGCCGATACGCACCCAGAGATCGAGGCCGTCGCGGCCGCGGAAGTTTTCGGTGCCGACGGTGACCGCAGACAGGATCGGGTTGGCGGTGAAGAACTTGGTGATTGGGGTCAGCTCGCAGACCTCGCCGAGGATACGGGTGATCTCCAGCGAGTCTTCGAGCTCGGCGACCACTTCGCCGCTTGGGTCTTCGGCGGCAAGCTCGGGGACGCCGATGAGGTCGTAGCTGTGTTTGTCTTCGGGGATCAGTTCCTCGGCGGACAGCGCCTGGACCGTCTCCCACTGTGGGTGATCGGCGAGGTCGTTGTCGTCGTCGGTGCGCACGAAGGCGGCCAGTGCGGCGACCGAGTCGAACCCGTATAGATCCTCGTCGAGACCCAGGAAGGCCTCCCACTCGTCGTCGCCCTCACGCCAGCGTGGGGCCCAAAGGGTGAACAGATTGCCATCAGTGAGCCCGAGCTCGATGGGGACGATGTCTCCAGCCATGCGCTAGAGCGTACCGGCAGGCAGAAGATTCGGCGCAGGTCGGGTCGGCGGTAGCCGGTGCCCGGATTACCGAGGGCGATAGAACCCCTCGAAGGTCTGATTGAGGTTGGTGGTGCGTAGGCCGCTGACCTGCACTGGATCACCAGCCTCCACGAGTTGGCCGTGGCCGATGTACATCGCGACGTGGCCGCTCCACACCGCTAAGTCGCCAGGCTGCAGTTGGGACTGGGTGACCTGGAATCCGGCGGTGTCCTGATCCTGGGCCAGTCGAGGCAGTTCCAGGCCGGCCTGCCGGTAGGCCCACTGGGTGAAACCGCTGCAGTCGAACCCGGCGGGGGTGGTGCCGCCCCACTCATAGGGGACGCCGCGTTGGCTGAGGGCGGCGCGCACTGCCGCAGCGGCCCGGGGATTCGGCGCGTAGGCCACCGATCCGTCCGGCAGCGTGATCGGGACCGAGCCGGGGGCGGCGGAGTAGCTGCCCGGTACGACGGCCTCGTCGGGCGCGGCGTGGCGGCCCACTGCCTGCGCATCGGCGACCAACTCGGACTGGGTCCGGGTGATCACCGTCAGCCCCTGGGCCACGTATTGCGCGGCCAGTCCGATCAACACCGGGAGGGCGGCGGCGGTGAGGGTGGGCG
>NZ_JBAQWU010000293.1:0-11731 GCF_049299075.1 Gordonia sp. (in: high G+C Gram-positive bacteria) | reverse complement strand
GCGTCGGCCAGAACTGGAGGACCGCCGATACCACCTCGTCCTCAGAACCGAGTTCGTCGCGGATGTCGACCAAGTCAGCGGCGGTGAGCAACTGCGAGCCGTCGAGCGTTGACGGGCCCAACCTGCTCGCATGGAGCGCGGCGAGTTCATCGAGCGCGGTGCGGAGAAAAGTGCGCTGGGCCAGATTGTGTGGCCGTCGGGTGGAGCGTGCCGCGCCCCGGGCCTTCTTGATCAGTTCGGCCTCGAGCGGCAGCGTGTACCCGTCGAATCGGACCGAAAGTCCTTGCGGCGGCAGGCTTTCCTTGGCCCGAACCGCCGCGCGCAACACCGGAAGCATGCGGTCCGCGTCACCCTTGAGTTCGGCGGCCCGGCGGCTGTCGACACCGTCGGACACCACGCCAGGGAATAGATTGCCGACAGTGGAGAGCAGTACGCCGGTCTCACCGAGTGAGGGGAGTACTTGGGCGATGTAGTCCAGGAATGTCTCGTTGGGTCCGATGATCAGCACACCGCTGCGCGCGAGCGTATCTCGGTAGGTGTAGAGCAAGTAGGCCGCGCGGTGCAGTGCCACCGCGGTCTTGCCGGTGCCCGGTCCGCCCTGCACCACCATGACGCCGCGATGGGTCGCGCGGATGATCTCGTCCTGCTCGCGCTGGATGGTCTCGACGATGTCGGTCATCTCGCCGGTGCGTGCGGCATTCAGTGCGCTGACCAGCGCGGCCTCGTTGACCACCGAGGAACTGCCGGTCAGGGCCGAGTCGTCGTCGAGGTGGATCTCGCCGGAGATGAGATCCTCGTCGGAGATTCCGCGGACGGCCCGGGACCGGGTTCGCAGATGGCGACGGCGGGCGACCCCCTCTGGGGAAGCCGGAGTAGCCAGATAGAACGGCCGGGCCAGGGGTGCGCGCCAGTCCAGCAGCAACGGCGTCACATGGTCGTCTTCGGTGACGCCCATCCGGCCGACGCGGCGGATCTGGCCGATCTCGGGATCGTCGTCGATCATGTCGAGACGACCGAAGTAGAGGTTGTGTTCGGCGGCCATGATGCGGGCGAGCATCTGCGAGTAGTGCCGCTCGTACGACTCGCGCTCGGACAGCTCCTGCGGGCTGCCGCCGGACTCGATCAGGGTCTCGGCGAGCCGTCGATCTGCGGTCTTGCGCATCGCGTCGAGGCGTCGATAGACGACGTCCAGATGTGCCTGTTCTTCGGCAAAGTGGGGATCGGTGCTCACAGTCGATCCAGTGTACTGGTGTCCACGCGTCAACGGCCGGTCCACCGGGTGGACCGGCCGTTGCGGGCGGTTGACGTCTTAGCTGGCCTGACGATCGCGCCAGCGCTTGCGGACCTCGCGGGTCACTTCTTCGGCGCGTTCCTTGGCGACCTCGGCACCTTCGCGGGCCTTCTCGGCCACGACCGGAGCCTGCTCCTTGGCCTTCGTCGCCAGATGCTCGGCGCGCACTTTGGCCTCGTCGACGAGGATCGGCGCGCGGTGGGCGAACTGTTCGGCGGCCTCGTCGGCGCGGTTACGCACCTTGGCAGCGACAATCGGGGCCTTAGCCTTCGCCTGGACGGCGGCCAGTTCGGCCTTATCCCAGACCTTGTCGGCGGCATCGCTGGCGCGCTCGGCCAGTTCGTGGCGTTCTTCGCTGGCGTCGGCATGCACATGGTGCACGGCGGTGGAGCCCACCCGGGCGGCCAGCGGCAGCGCGAGCGCCACTGCCGGGTGCCCGTGCGAACGCAGGGACGCCTTGGCGGCGCTCTTAGCGGCCTTTTTGAGCCGCCGCTTGCTGACACTACCGGCCAGCGAGGCTTCTTTAGCGGCGATGTTCGCGGCGAACTGGGCCTCGGCAACGGCGTGCTGTGCGCGCCAGGCTGCTGACGGCTTGCCCTCGGTGTCGGCGGTGGCGATCAGCACGCCGCCGAGCAAGCCGACGTTCTTGATCAGGCCGACTTTGCGGGCTTCGCGTCGCACCGGGTCCGTCTCGGTCCAGAAGGCGCCGTCGTACACGGTGACTGGAATCAGCGTGGTGGCCAGGGCCGCCGAGGCCAGGCGCGGTGCCTTGCCAGTGGCCAGCAGGATGCCGCCGCCGACCTGCACGACACCGGCGACGCGCATTGCCGTCGACGCGTTCGCGGGCAGTTTGCCCGAGATCTGGTCCGGCAGCGCCTGGCGCCCGGTGTCCACCATCGGCTGCACCGTCGCTGCGACGGCCGGTTTCGCACGGAGCAGGTCGGCACCGGAGGCGATGAATGCCGTCGCGAGCAGGGGACGAGCGATCTTTCTGAGAATCACAGACCTTCAACCACTTTCTTTTCGAGGGGTACTACATCCAGGGTGGATAAATCACCAGCCACGCTGGCGCCATGTGCCGAGAGACGGGCGTTCGGCGCCCAGCGTAGTGTCTGTGCCGTGGCCGGGGTAGACGACGGTGTCGTCGCCGTAGCGGGCGAAGAGCTTGGTCTCCACGTCGTCGAGCAGGATCTCGAAGTCGCCGGGCTGCCACGTTTTGCCGACGCCGCCGGGAAACAGCGAGTCGCCGGTGAATAGGTGCACGCGGCCGCCCGGTTCGGTCAGCGCCAGGGCAATCGAGCCGGGCGTATGGCCGACCAGTCCGATCACCTCGAACTCCAGCGCCCCGACGGTGATGCGGTCGCCGTCGCGCAGCAGACGGTCCGGTGCGACCGGAAGGTCCGGTGCGTCCGCGGCGCCGACGGCCGTCGGCACGTGGGTGGCGCGGTCGAGTTGCGCGAGGGCCTGCCAGTGGTCGAAATGGCCGTGCGTGGTGACGATCTGGGCCAGCGTGCCGTCGAGCGCGCCCAGCAGCGCCAGGATCGAATCGGGATCGTTGGCGGCGTCGATCAGCAGGCTCTGCCCGGTACGACTATCGGTCACCACGTAGACGTTGTTGTCCATCGGGCCCACCGACATTTTGACGATCTCGGCCCCCGGGATGCGACGGCGCTGCGCGGCTACCCCGTGATGATCGGGTGCGGCCGTCAACTCGCCGGTGTAGTCGTCGGACACCGTCGCCGGAATGGTCATATCAGCCACCCTACGGATGCGCGCCGGGTCCGTGTCCGAATCGGCTCTCCGAATCGGACCTGGCTCTCCGAATCGGACGTGTCGGGGGCCCCGCGTACCCTGGACCGGTGGACGAGGACGGTTCGTCGTCGTCGCGTTACGCATGAGATTCTTGGGAGTTTTACGTGGTTGATCGTCTGATCGTCCGGGGTGCGCGCGAGCACAATCTGCGCGGAGTTGACCTCGACTTGCCTCGCGATTCGCTGATCGTCTTCACCGGTCTGTCCGGCTCGGGCAAATCGTCGCTCGCCTTCGACACGATCTTCGCGGAGGGGCAGCGCCGCTACGTCGAGTCGCTGTCGGCGTATGCCAGGCAGTTCCTCGGACAGATGGACAAACCTGACGTCGACTTCATCGAGGGGCTCTCGCCCGCTGTGTCGATCGACCAGAAGTCGACCAACCGCAATCCGCGCTCGACGGTCGGCACTATCACCGAGGTCTACGACTATCTCCGTCTGCTCTATGCCCGCGCCGGTACCCCGCACTGCCCGGTCTGCGGCGAGAAGATCTCCCGGCAGACACCCCAGCAGATCGTGGACCAGGTGCTCGACCTGGACGAGGGCACCCGGTTTCAGGTACTTGCCCCGGTCGTCCGGTCGCGTAAGGGCGAGTTTGTCGACTTGTTCGCCGAACTGCAGACGCAGGGTTTCGCTCGCGCGCGGATCGACGGCGAGGTGTACCAGTTGGCCGAGCCGCCGAAGCTGAAGAAGCAGGAGAAGCACGATATCGACGTCGTCGTCGACCGTCTCGGCGTGAAGGCGTCCGCGCGCCAGCGCCTCACCGATTCGGTGGAGACCGCGCTGCGGCTGGCCGACGGGATCGTGGTGCTCGATTTTGTGGACCGCGATGCCGACGACGAGCACCGCACGCGGCGGTACTCGGAAAAGATGGCGTGCCCCAATCAGCATCCGATCGCGATCGACGATCTGGAGCCGCGCAGTTTCTCGTTCAACTCGCCGTTCGGCGCTTGCCCGGACTGTGACGGCCTCGGCGTGCGCAAGGAGGTCGACGAGTCGCTGGTGGTGCCCGATCCGGAGATGACCCTCGGGCAGGGCGCTATCGCGCCGTGGTCGTCGGGCCACAATGCCGAATACTTCGGCAGGCTGCTCGGTGGGCTCGGCGAACAGATGGGCTTCGACCTGGACACCCCGTGGAACAAGCTGCCGCGCAACGCCCGCAAGGCGCTACTCGACGGCTCCGAGCACCAGGTGCACGTCAAGTTCCGCAACCGGTACGGCCGCACCCGCAGCTACTACACCGAGTTCGAGGGCGTCATGGCCTTCCTGACCCGCCGGGCCGAGGCCACCGAGTCCGAGCAGATGAAGGACCGCTACGAGGGCTATATGCGCGACGTTCCGTGTCCGGCGTGTTCGGGTACCCGCCTGCGGCCGGAGATCCTCGCGGTAACGCTGCACAATCCGGATCGCGGCGACTTTTCCATCGCCGACGTGACCGCGCTGTCGGTCGCCGAATGCGCCGAATACCTGGACGGGCTGCGCCTCGGCGAACGGGAGACGGCCATCGCCGGCCGGGTACTCAAAGAGGTGCAAGCCCGCATCCGGTTCTTGCTCGACGTCGGCCTGGAGTATCTGTCGCTGTCGCGGGCGGCCGGCTCGCTGTCCGGCGGTGAAGCGCAGCGCATTCGGCTCGCCACCCAGATCGGCGCCGGTCTGGCTGGCGTGCTGTACGTGCTCGACGAGCCGTCCATCGGACTGCACCAGCGCGACAACCGCAGGCTGATTGAGACCCTGGTGCGGCTGCGCGATCTGGGTAACACCTTGATTGTCGTGGAGCATGACGAAGACACCATCGCGGCCGCAGACTGGATCGTCGACATCGGTCCGCGCGCCGGTGAACACGGTGGCCGGGTGGTGCACAGCGGCGACTACGCGGGTTTGCTGGCGAACTCCGAGTCGTTGACCGGCGCGTATCTGTCCGGCCGCAAGCAGCTGGAGGTGCCCTCGGTCCGGCGGCCGATCGACCGTAAACGACAGGTTGCCGTGATCGGGGCGACCGAGAACAATCTGCGCGGCATCGACGTCAAGTTTCCGCTGGGCGTGCTCACCGCGGTGACCGGCGTCTCCGGGTCGGGCAAATCCACGCTGGTCAACGACATCTTGGCGACGGTGCTGGCGAACAAGCTGAACGGTGCACGGCAGGTGCCGGGTCACCACACACGGGTTACCGGGCTGGAGCACCTGGACAAGCAGGTCCAGGTCGATCAGTCGCCGATCGGGCGCACCCCGCGGTCGAACCCAGCCACCTACACCGGGGTCTTCGACAAGATCCGCACCCTATTCGCGGCCACCACCGAAGCGAAGGTCCGCGGCTATCAGCCGGGGCGGTTCTCATTCAATGTCAAGGGCGGCCGCTGCGAGGCGTGCATGGGCGAGGGCACCATCAAGATTGAGATGAACTTCCTGCCGGACGTCTACGTTCCGTGCGAGGTGTGCCACGGTGCGCGCTACAACCGGGAAACGCTCGAAGTGCACTACAAGGGCAAGACCATCTCCGAAGTGCTCGACATGCCGATCGACGAGGCCGCCGAGTTCTTCGAGCCAGTCACCTCGATCCACCGGTATCTCAAGACACTGGTCGACGTCGGCCTCGGCTACGTCCGGCTCGGCCAGCCCGCGCCGACGCTATCGGGCGGCGAGGCGCAGCGCGTCAAGCTGGCGGCCGAACTGCAGAAGCGCTCCACTGGGCGCACCGTCTACATCCTCGACGAGCCGACGACCGGTCTGCACTTCGAGGACATCCACAAGCTGCTGATGGTGATCGACGGTCTGGTGGAGAAGGGCAATACCGTGATCGTGATCGAGCACAACCTGGACGTGATCAAGACCGCCGACTGGATCATCGATATGGGCCCGGACGGCGGCAGCGGTGGCGGCACCGTGGTGGCGCAGGGAACGCCGGAAGAGGTGGCCACCACCGCAGGCTCGCACACCGCCGCGTTCTTGCGGGAACTGCTACCCGCTGAAGAGTCGGCTAGCTGACTAAGGTGACGGTATGAGCAGCGATCCCGACCAGGTCCCCGACCACGTCCGCGAAGCGGCGCAGTGGCATGCCGCGGAAATGAATCTCGCTCGCGAGATCGTCGACTCGCTGCCGCCCGGCCTGACATTTGACGATTTCTTCGCCGAGCACGGTGTGCAGGCGCCGTCGTACGAGGACGTCACCGGCTACACCAAGGCGGGCGAGCCGACCTTGGACTTCGTGCGCGACAAGATCGAGAAGCGTACCGCGATCGCGATCGGCACCGAAGAACTCGCCGCCGCGATGCCCGGCAACGAGAATCTCGACCACTTCTTCGCTGAGCGTGAGAAGGCCGCCAAGTCGAAGCTCGATGAGATCCGCAAATCCATGGGCGGCGCGACGGACTAGCGTCAGCCCTTGACCGGTCCGGTGAGCTTCTCGCCGGGGCCATCGCCGGGCTCGTCCGGGTAGGCGCTGGCCTCGCGGAAGGCAAGCTGAAGAGCCTTGAGGCCGTCGGCGATCGGCTTGCGGTGCAGGCCCAAGTCGGCCTTGGACGCGGTCACCAGGCCGGCCAGCGCAGTGATGAGGGCGCGGGCCTCGGCGAGGTCGCGGTATTGCTCGTCGCCGCCGGCCTCGGGGCCGATCTTCTCGGCAGCGGCACTCATCAGCATCACCGCGGCACGCGAGATCACCTCGATTGCGGGGATGGTCGCCAGTTCGCGCACCTGCTGGGCGTCGTCGGAATAGGAGTGCTCGCTCATGACTGCTACACTTGCACAAGTTGACCACCTCGGCACTGCCGGGGTAGCAAGTGCGATTCTCGAATCCCACCGCGCGACATGGTTGTTCCGGACTAGTTCGGGACGACAAAATGTTTCCCGGTTGAAGGTCACATCGTCGTCCGTGACGAGGCCGGTGTTCTCAGTGGAGAGCAGCCCGCCCGCCGGTGCGTCGGTGTCTTTCGTTCGAGCCCCTCTTGTTGGTCGACATGACAACACTTTGATCGAGGAGGCCACATCAGCACTGAGACCCGCATCAATGAGCGCATCCGCGTCCCCGAGGTCCGGCTTGTCGGACCCGGCGGTGAGCAGGTGGGCATCGTGCGTGTTGAAGATGCGCTTCGCCTGGCTTACGAAGCCGACTTGGACCTGGTAGAGGTCGCGCCGGAGGCGCGTCCGCCGGTGTGCAAGATCATGGACTACGGCAAGTTCAAGTACGAGGCGGCGCAGAAGCAGCGCGAGTCCCGCCGCAACCAGCAGATGACCGTCATCAAGGAGCAGAAGCTCCGCCCGAAGATTGACGACCACGACTACGAGACCAAAAAAGGTCACGTTGTCCGGTTCCTCGACGCGGGTTCCAAGGTGAAGGTCACCATCATGTTCCGCGGCCGTGAGCAGTCCCGCCCCGAGTTGGGCTACCGGCTGCTGCAGCGTCTGGCCGCCGACGTCGTCGACCACGGATACGTGGAGACCTCGGCTAAGCAGGACGGTCGCAACATGACCATGGTGCTCGCTCCACATAAGGGCTCGAAGACTCGGGCACAGGCCAAGCAGTCCGCCTCGGACTCTTAGTCCAACCCACCCCGCACCCCCGTCATGCGGAACGACCTACCGAGTTCGCTCGGGAAGTCAGTTCCGCCCGAATGAAGGAAACTCATGCCTAAGGCAAAGACCCACAAGGGCACCGCGAAGCGTTTCAAGCTGACCGGCAGCGGCAAGATCAAGCGCGAGAAGGCCGGCAAGCGCCACCTGCTCGAGCACAAGTCGTCGCGCGTCACCCGTCGCATGTCCGGCACCGTCGTGGTGAGCGAGGCCGACGCCCCGCGCATCAAGCGACTGCTGAACAAGTGACCCTGGCGAAGAACATTTAGTAAGGAAGCGACTTAAACTCATGGCACGTGTAAAAAGGGCCGTCAACGCCCAGAAGAAGCGCCGTTCGATCCTCGAGGCCAGCAAGGGCTACCGCGGTCAGCGGTCGCGCCTGTACCGCAAGGCCAAGGAGCAGCAGCTCCACTCGTTGACCTACGCCTACCGCGACCGCAAGGCGCGTAAGGGTGAGTTCCGGAAGCTGTGGATCCAGCGCATCAATGCTGCGGCCCGCGCCAACGACATGACCTACAACCGCTTCATCCAGGGCCTCAAGCTCGCGGGTGTCGAGGTAGACCGCAAGGTGTTGGCCGATCTGGCCGTCACCGATCCGGCTGCCTTCACCGGTCTGGTCGACATCGCCCGCGCGGCGCTGCCGGAAGACGTGAACGCCCCGGTCGCCTGATCGGCCCGTTCACCTAGAAGCACGACAAGCGACCCGCGATGGATGTTCTCACCGAACGTTCCTCGCGGGTCGTGTCGTTGGCAAAGCTGCATCGAGCAGCGGTACGGCGCTCGGACCAGCGATTTCTCGCCGAAGGCGCGAACGCTGTCGACGCGGCGCTGGCCACCGGCCGCGCCCTGCAGCTTCTGGTCCGCGAGGACGACACCCACCGCTTCGGCGATCTCCTCACGCGCGCCGAGCGGGCGCACCTACCGGTGCAGCTGCTCACCGCACGCGCCGCCGACAAGCTGTCGGACACCGCCACTGCGCCCGGAATCTTCGCCGAAGCCACCCTGCTGACCCGGTCTCTCGACGACGTCGAGTGGGCGGGTCCGGGTTTCGTCGTGGTGGCGGTGGAGCCGCGGGAGCCGGGTAATGCGGGCACCTTGATCCGCTGCGCCGATGCGCTCGGTGCGAAAGCGGTGCTGCTGCTGGGTGACTCGGTGGATCCGCACAACGGCAAATGCGTGCGCGCAAGCGCGGGCAGCGTCTTCCACATTCCGATCGCTGTCGACCGCGATATTGCCGCGTCGCTGGCCCGGCTGCGCGAGGTCGGTCTGCTGACGCTGGCGACCACCATGGACGGCGAAGTCGCGCTGCCTGCCGCCGACGCCCTGCTGGCGCAGCCGCACGCCTGGCTGTTCGGCAACGAAGCGCACGGCCTGCCGGCCGATGTGCTGGCCGGGGCCGACTTCCGGGTGTCGATCCCGATCGCCGGGCGCGCAGAAAGCCTCAATCTAGCGGCCGCCAGCGCGATCTGTCTGTATGCCAGCGCCGCCCAGCGTTCCTCCGAGGCGCGCTCCTAAGAAGCGAACACCACCTTGGCCGGGGCGGCGGTGTGACCGCCCAATTGGCCGTCGCCGAGCTGGCCGCGGTCGTTGTTGCCCCAGCAGAACATGTCCCCGCCGCTGGTGGCGCAACTGGTGCCGTTACCGGTGGTGATCGCACCTGCCGGGCCCAGCCCCGCCACCTTGGTGGGCTGGTCGACGACGTTGACGCCGCCGTCGACAGCGGCCTGGCCGGTGCGGTTGTTGCCCCAGCAGAAGGCGGAACCGTCGGTGGTGAGTGCGCACTTGGTGTCATCGGAGACGGTGACGGCGGCCATCGCGGGCAGCCCGGTGACCTCCATTGGCGTGTTCTGGCGCTCGGTTGACCCGTCAGCGTTCATGCGCGCACCCCAGCAGTACACCTTCTGCTCGGCAACGGCGCAGGCCTGGTTGTAGCGCAGCGAGTCCGCGGTACCGCCGCCCAGGGCCACTGAAGTGACGCCCGTCAGGGACAGCTTGGTGGGCGTCGGGTTGTCGTTCTGCCCGCCGGTACCGAGTTGGCCGTCGCTGTTGTCTCCCCAACAGTAGAGTTCCGCGCTCTTGGTGATGGCGCAGGTATTGCCCGAGTAGACCGTGACCGAGGTGGCTTCGCTGATGCCTTGGACCTTGGCTGGCAGGCGCACTTCCTTATCGGTGCGGGCCTGACCGGCCTCGCCGCGCGAGTTCCAGCCCCAGCAGTAGACGTCGCCGTCGGAGACGGCGCAGGTGGTGAACTTGTCGGTGGCGATTGACGTGACATTACCGAGGCCGAGGACTGCGGTCGCCTGCTTCTGGGTGCTGTCGCTGTCGTTGCCGAGGGCGGAGAACAGGCCGTCGCCCCAGCAGTAGGCACTGCCGCCGGCCACCGCGCATGCGGTGACGTCGGACTCGTTGTCGCTCGATAGGTAGCCGCCGAGGTCGACCGACGTGACGTCGCTCAGGCCGGGGACCTGCTGCGGTTTGGTTTGCGGACTGGTGGTGCCATCACCGAGCTGGCCGTCGCCGTTGGCTCCCCAGCACAAGAGTTTGCCGCCGTCCACCGCGCACGAGGTGCCGAAGTAGGTGGAGATTTTCGCTTGGTCTGCAGCGTCAACGGTCACGGTCGGCGTTGTGTCGGAGCTGAAGAAGCCCGAAGCAGCCAGGCCGCTCGGCACGCCGATCACGACGGCTGCCGCGGCGGCGGCGAGACCAATCATCAGACCCTTGCGCTTCTTGGGGGCCGGTGCTCCTGGGAATCCGTTGGCACCGGTTTGATAGGCGGTCCACTCGGTGCCCGGCTGTGCCGGATAGCCCGGCGAGGGCGGGAAACCCGGCTGTGCCGGATAGCTCGACTGTGCCGGATATCCCGACGGCGGCGGGAATCCGGGCTGCGAGTGGGCGCCGGAGGGGTACGACGGCTGCGATGGCTGCGAGCCGCCGGTGAGGGGCGGCATCGGGCCGATCGAGGTGGCGGTTGCCGACGAAGTCTGGGCCAGCGCACGCTGCATGTCGGCGGCAAAGCTGCGACAATCCGGGTACCGCTCGGCGGGATTTTTGGCCATGGCGCGCGCCAGTACCGGTGCCAGCGGCCCCAGATCCGGACGGACCTGAGCGATCGACGGCGCCGGTTGCTGCAGGTGGGCCATCATGATTGACGCCGACGTGTCGCCGCCGAACGGCGCGGTGCCCGCCAGCAGGGTGTATGTGGTGCAGGCGAGCGAATACTGGTCGGATTTCGGGCCGGCGGACTGCCCGGAGATCAGTTCCGGCGCGGTGTACGCCATGGTGCCGACGACCGAGTTGGCCGCGGTGAGCTGCGGCGAATCGGCGAGCCGCGCGATACCGAAGTCGAGGACGACGGCCCGGCGCAGATTCCCTTCGGCGTCCCGGGTAATCACGATGTTCGCGGGCTTGATGTCGCGGTGCACCACCTGTCGGGCGTGCGCGTAGTCGAGGGCGTCGGCCACTTGACTGACTGCGGAGACGACGTCTGCTGAGGTGAGACGCACGCTGGCCAGGTCGGGGCCGTCGAGGTAATTCATGGTGAACCACGGCGAATCGCCGTCGACGCCGTAGGCGTAGACAGTGATAATGCTGGGGTGGTCCAACGAGGCGGCCGTGCGGGCCTCATTGGTGAAGCGGGTCTGGAAATCCGGGTTCGACGTGCCGCCGATGGAGATCACCTTCATGGCCTCGCGCCGGATCAGGTGCGGATTCTCCACCAAGTAGACGTCGCCCATGGCGCCCGAACCGAGCAGGGCGACGACCTTGTATCCAGCAATGCTTGAGCCGGGTGCGACGGGCACGGTTGCTCCTCAGATGTTCGGTGATGACTGGCTGAATCTACCGCTTGTGGGGTACCCGCTGGTGGATTGGGGCGGCGCGTCCGGGTCGAGATGGGCCCGCGGCGGTCGGTCGACTAGTCTTGACCTCGTTATTTCACCGTATTCAAGGAGTCCCGCCGGTGCCTGGCGACGCAGTCCCGAACGTTTTCCCGTCCACGACGGAATTGGCTGATGCCGTCCAGTCCGCTATCGCCGCGTTCGCGGCGGCCGCCGACCTCGATGCGCTGGCC
>NZ_JBAQWU010000292.1:0-4558 GCF_049299075.1 Gordonia sp. (in: high G+C Gram-positive bacteria) | reverse complement strand
GCGCGACGGCGAGCAGCACCAGCGTCAGGTACAGCAGCGCCTGACCGATCATCACGCCGGCGATGGTCACCTGCCACACACCCCACGGCATCCCCCAGGCCGAGGAGTAGTAATACGAGTTGGGGGCGGTGAGGGCGAGGCCGGTGATGAAGACGACCAGCGCGCCGAACAGGGCGCGATTGCGTCGTGAATGGGTGGCGTCAGCGCTCGCGGCCACGGTGGCCAGCGCGGCCAGTGCGGCGGCCAGGCCAGCGAAGACGCCGAAATGATGGGTCCATTTGGTGGGGGTGAAGACGAGGAAGATCAGCGATCCGAAGGTGATTCCGACAATGCGCATGGCCGGTCCGGCGGCGGTGCCCGGAATCCGGCCCTTGCGCAGCAGCATGGCGCCGGCGACCACCAGCGACAGCACCATCGCCAGTACGGCAAACCGGCGCATCACCGAGCCGTCGGCGGAGAAAGCGAACAACGACGAGTAGCGGTCGATCTCGTTGTACCAGTGGCTCGACGGTCCGACGTCGGTCTTCATCGACGAGCTCTGCAGGAAGGCCGCGAGGGTCAAGTTGGTGAAGACGACGACGAGGACCAGGGTGCCCGCGGCCAGGATGGGCGCGATCAGGCTGGCGTACGCCCAGGTCGCCGCGCGGCCGGAGGTCGCGTGGATCGCCTTCGCGCGGCGTACGAGATTCACGATCATCGGGCGGGCGCCAGCGACCAGGGCGGCGATGGCGAGCAAGCCGGTCGGTCCGGCAGCGATGGAGAATGCGGCGATCAAGCAGGCGACCGCGGCCGGTAACAAACGGCTGGTGGCGATGCTGCGCTCCACTGAACACCAGGTCAGCAGGGCGCCGAGGCAGATAATCGGCTCCGGGCGCAAACCATTGTTGAACGGGAACCAGCACGCCAGGAAAATGGCGGCAGCGGTCCACGCCGGGGCGCGCCGGGCGGACGCGGCGCGGCCCAGGCGGGGGAGGATCTCGTGGCTGATGATCAGCCAGCTGACGATGCCGCACAGCAGGGCCGGTAACCGCATCCACGGGCTGGCCACCGAGACCTGGCTCATCAGGCCGAAGACCTGGTAGTACCAGCCGAATGGCGACTCGGGCGCCCCGAACCAGCGGAAGTAGTTGGCGGTGTAGTCGCTGCCCTGAGCGACCCGCGACATGGTCATCAGGTAGCCGTCGTCGGAGGTATTGGGTCCGACGATGTGCCACACCAGCAGTAGGCCGATCACCACGTAGTCGCGCGGGTTCAGGCGCCACCAGCGGGCCGGGAAGATTCGGCGGTGCCGGCGGCCGTCGGTGGCATCGAGCCGGGCCAGAGCGGCCAGCGAGATGATCGTCATGAGCACACCGACGATGATGGCTAGCCACTTCAGGGCCGTCGGCGCCGTGCTGTAGCGCGAGTCGATCTCGACGTGGGCGCGCAGGGTGGGCATCGCCCTGGCCGGTCCGGTGAGCTGGGTAAACAATCCGGTCAACTGCGGGCGTTGATCGCCGAAGACGGCAGTAGAGACGGCGAGCGGATCGCCGTGGTCGTCGGTCAGGCCGACAAACTCGGCGGTGACCTCGGTGGCGTTCGCGGTGATCAGCAGGGTGCTGCAGGCGGGGGACAGGACGTCGTTGAGGGGAGCGGAGATCAGCGGGCTGTTCCGGTTGATCACCTCGACGGTGCGGCCAGCCGCACCCGCTTCGGCGGCGGTGGTTACGCGGACAAAGAGGCCTCGCTCGGTGGCCTTCGGTGCCGATGGCGAGGTGGTGGACAGGAGCACCGTGTCGTCAGCGGCCAACTGTCCGGCAGCCGAACACGGAATGGTGGCCCGCAGGTCGATCGGCGTGTAGGAGATAAGCGGCGCGGTAACCGAGCCGATGGTGTCGTTTTGTGGCCAGGAGATTTCGGCGGTGGTCTGCTCGACCGGCAGCAGCGGTGTGAGCAGGGCCAGCAGGAAACCAGCCAGACCCGCGATGAGCGCGGTGAGCTGGGCCCGGCGGACCGAAGAGAAAGACACAGGGGCATCGTAGCGATGCCCCTGTGCGGTGAGTTCAGTCGGTTTGCCGGGTCGGCCAGGGGTCAGCTCTTGTCGCCGATCCAGTTGGCCATCGCCCAGATCACCAGGACGTCCACGACGATGATCAGGATGGACCACCACGGGGTGTACGGGAGCCACATGAAGTTGGCGATGATCGACAGGACGGCGATCACGATTGCCAGGGAGCGCGCCCATACCGCGGCATAGAAGACGCCGATTGCGACGGCGACACCGACGATGCCCAGGATGAGGTGGATCCAGCCCCAGGTGGTGAGGTTGAAGGCGTAGATGTAGCCCTCGTCGATGAGGACGAGGGTCTGGTCGCCTGCGAGCGCGGCAATGCCTTGCAGAATGGCCAAGATAGACGCGACGAGCAGCAGGGCTGCGGCGGCCCAGGCAACGCCGACGGCCCAGGGGTTGTCGGCGTCGGACTTGTATTGCGGGGTGTTGGTTTGCGTGGTCATAATTCTGTGAATACCAAATGCGCGGCGATCCAGGGTGGGATCTGTGGGACTGGTGGTGCTTCTGTCACCAATTCGCGGCGTAGACTGCACCGCATGTCGCCTCCGCTGCCGATTCTCCTGCTTAACGGCCCGAACCTGAATCTGCTCGGACTACGGCAACCGGACGTGTACGGATCGGCCACGCTCCACGATGTCGTCGACCTCGCCACGGCGACCGCCGCCGAATACGGCTTCGAGGTGCAGTCGCTGCAGACCAACCACGAGGGCGAGATGCTCGACGCGCTGGCCGCAGCCCGCGGAAAGATCAGCGGCATCGTGATCAATCCGGCCGCGTGGACGCACACCTCGATCGCGCTGATCGACGCCCTGGTGGTTCCGGAAGTGCCGATCGTCGAAGTGCACATCAGCAATGTGCACGCCCGCGAGAGCTTCCGGCACCACTCCTACGTGTCGCCGCTCGCGGCGGGGGTGATCGCCGGGTTCGGTGTCCGCGGCTACGAGTACGCCGTCCGACATCTGGTGACGCTCGTCTCTCAATAGGTCAATGGGCGCTCGGGCCGCGTAGGGTCTAGCTAACGGCGCTAATCCGCCGTCGCGTCGTAGAACGCCCCGAACCCCAGCCCAGTGTGAGCGCTGAGGTGTTTCGAAGAACTTCCTGCGGCGAATGGATACGCACACCTGCGTGTTCGCCACCCCGACTTTCCATCGGTACCTAGCCGCAGCGCGCGTAGAAACGCGCCCGCGGCGTATCGGCGCGGAAGTCCCGAGCCACAAAGGCTATGAACCGTGACTACCTTTACTGACCTCGGCGTGCCGAAGCCGATCGTCGACGCTCTGGCGTCCGACGGTAAGACTGCGCCCTTCCCGATCCAGGAGCACACGCTCCCCGACAGCCTCACCGGCCGCGATGTGCTCGGCCGCGGCAAGACCGGCTCCGGCAAGACGCTGGCCTTCTCGATCCCGATGGTCACCCGACTCGCCCAGCGGGGCGTCAAGCGCACGCCGGGCCGCCCGACCGGGTTGGTGCTCGCACCGACGCGCGAGCTCGCGACGCAGATCGCGGTCGCGATGGAGCCAATGGCCGCAGCGATGGGCCTGACGGTGACCACCATCTTCGGCGGCGTCAAGCAGGCCGGCCAGGAACGCGCCATGCGCGCCGGCGTCGACATCGTCGTCGCCTGCCCGGGCCGCCTAGAAGACCTCATGAAGCAGCGCATCGTCAGCCTCGACGACGTGCAGATTGTCGTGCTCGACGAAGCCGACCACATGGCTGACCTCGGCTTTCTTCCGGGTGTTACGCGCATCCTGAACGCCACCCCCAAGGGTGGCCAGCGCATGCTCTTCTCCGCGACCCTGGACAACGGTGTCGACAAGCTGGTGAAGCGTTTCCTGAACCAGCCCGTTACCCACTCCCTCGAGGAAGCCACCAGCCCGGTGGAGAAGATGACCCACCACGTCTTCGAGGTCCGCTCGGCCGCGGAGAAGAACGATTTGGTCACCGACCTCGCGTCCGGGACTGGCCGTCGCATTCTCTTTATGCGCACCAAGCACCAGGCCAAGAAGCTTGCCAAGAAGCTGACCGCCGCCGGTATTCCGGCCGTCGATCTGCACGGCAACCTGTCGCAGAATCAGCGCGACCGCAACCTCGCGTCGTTCTCCGCCGACAACGGTGCGCGCGTGTTGGTGGCGACTGACGTCGCCGCCCGCGGTGTACACGTCGACGGCGTCGAGTTGGTGGTTCACGTGGATCCGCCGGCCGAGCACAAGGCATTCCTGCACCGTTCGGGTCGGACCGCCCGCGCCGGTTCCAACGGCGACGTCGTGACGATCTGCCTGCCCGAGCAGCGCGGTGACCTGCGCAAGATGCTGCAGAACGCCGCGATCAAGGTGACGCCGCAGCAAGTAGTCGCCGGTGCGCCCGCCGTCGAGGCGCTCGTCGGTGAGCGGGCTCCCTACCGTGAGCCCGCACCGGAACCGGCACCGCAGCAGCCCAAGCGCCAGTCCGGCGGACAGGGCCGTTCAGGTCGCGGCGGCCAAGGCGGTCGTGGCCAGAGTGGTCGCGGAC
>NZ_JBAQWU010000291.1:0-7694 GCF_049299075.1 Gordonia sp. (in: high G+C Gram-positive bacteria) | reverse complement strand
GGTCGCAACTCCGGGCGCCCCCCGGTCGACACCGCCGGCTCCGCCGCAGCACGGGCAACCGCCAACTCCTCCCCACCCCACCGGACCCCAGACCCGCGTCCGGTCGTCAGTGTCCGGACCCACGCCAGTTACGGCCCAATCCCCCGACGCTGCCACTGCGCTCCGGTCCGCGCCCGCAGCAGACAGCGCACCGGCCAGGAACCGTAAGCCCCTGTTGATCGGCGCGGCGATCGCCGCTGTCCTCGTACTAATAGGCGGCATCACCTCAGCCGTGCTGTTCAGCGGCGGCGAGGACGCTGTCGCCGCGCCCGCGATGATCAGCAGCGACAACGACACGTCCTGCAGTATCGCCGACGGGATCGCCTACTGCTGGGGCGAGAACGAGAACGGACAGGTCGGTGACGGTACGACGGTCAACCGGAGCACTCCCACGCGTGTCGAAGGACTGACCGGCGTGAGCGACATCAGTGCGGGTGGCCTGAGCTGCGCCATCGCCGATACCAACGCCTACTGCTGGGGCCTCAACCACTACGGACAAATCGGCGACGGCACTACTGAAAGCCGAAGCACACCCACCGCCGTCCAGGGTCTTAGCAACGTGACCGCTATCTCTCCGGCATACCAGATGGCTTGTGCAATCGCCGACGGCTTCCCGTACTGCTGGGGCGACAATCAACACGGCCAATTGGGCGATGGCAGCACCACTAATCGGACTACCCCGGTACGAGTGGAAGGGTTGACCGAAGTCTCGGCGATCAGCGCTGGTGCCGGCGCGGCGTGCGCCATCTCCAACGGCGACCTCTACTGCTGGGGCAGCAATACGTACAACGTCCTCAGCGACACCATGCCGTCGGGCTACGAGGCCCATCGCGCCAGTCCCGTGCAGATCCCAGGTCTGCGTGACGTCACCGCGGTGACTGTCGACGGTGCCGGTGTCTGCGTCATCGCCGGAGGCATTCCCTACTGCTGGGGCTCTAACGAATACACCCAGGGAAACACTCCTACACGTGTGGTCGGGTTGAGCAATCCAAGCTTCATCACCAACGGCGGTGGTACCGCCTGCGCGATCGCCGACGGCAGCGCCTACTGCTGGGGCGACAACGAGTACGGCCAGATTGGCGACGGCAGCACACAAGACCGCGATCTACCGACCCGAGTCGAAGGCCTGACGGATGTCACCTCGATCAGTGTCGGCGAGTCGGCGTGCGCGGTAGCTGCCGGGAATCGCTACTGCTGGGGCGGCAGTTCGGCCAAACAGACAACCCCAGTGCAGGTGGACTTCCCCTAAAAATCCAGACTATAGAGAACACAGCTTCCGCAGCCGAAACAGGTCTCTGCTGACGCACGAAGCCGCGCGAACGGGCCGCCGCTGGCACAGAGCGAGGGTCCGTGGTCCATTGGTCCACGGAGGGCGTCTCTGTGCCGGTGGCAGGTCGGCCAAACAGACAACCCGGTGCAGGTGGACCTCCCGAGAAACCCAAACGATAAGCTCGCGCCATGGAACTGTCTCCCCAATCGACTTTTGCCGGTTATCGGGTGATAGGACGCTTGGGCCGTGGCGGCATGGGCACCGTATATCTCGTCGATAACCCAACCCTCCAGCGTCGCGAAGCGCTCAAGGTGATCACCACCGGATCCGGGAACCCGGACGACTTCGCCGAGCGCTTCGCCCGCGAAGCCCGCACCGCGGCCAACCTGCACCACCCGTCGATCATCACCGTTTACACACACGGAGTCGACGACGACACCGCATGGTTCACCATGCGCCATCTCGACGGCGACGACCTCGCGTCCCAGAATCTGAACGATGCAGAAATTGGAAACGTCGCGCGGCAAGTCGCTGACGCGCTCGATTACGCGCACTCCCATGGCGTCATCCATCGGGACATCAAACCGGCCAACATCATCCTCACGAGAGATCGCGGCCGACTCCTCGCGACCGTACTGGACTTCGGAATCGCCAAACTCGCCGGATCCACCAATCTAACCGGCACCAACATGTTCATCGGCACGCTCAACTACGGTGCCCCCGAAGTGATCGACGGCAAGCCGCCGTCACCGGCTTCCGACCAGTACGCACTTGCCTGCAGCCTCTACGAGCTCTTGACAGGCGTGCCTCCGTTCGTCGCAGATTCACCGCTCGCTCTGCTCCGCGCACACGGTGACCAGCCTGCGCCACCGATCTCCAGTCGTCGCCCAGAACTCGCTGCTATGGACCCAGCTTTCAACCAGGCCCTGGCGAAGAATCCAGCTGATCGCTTCCCCAGCTGCCATGACTTCGTCGAGGCGACCTTGAACAACACCTGCAGCGCACCAACGATCGTCCGCACTCCAGCTGCACCGCAGCCCGGACGCACAGCGACCCAGGGAAACGTCCCCACCCGCCTGCGTACGCTGCCGCCACCCGCCGCCCCGGCGGGCTCGCACCCACTATCCCAGCGCGAATCGAATATCGGATCCGGCAATCGCACGGCGGTGCTGATCGGCAGCGTAGTTGCAGCAATCCTTCTAGCCGCCGGAATCCTGGTCACCGTCCTCCTGACCAAATCTGGAGACGACAGTGCCCGCGACGAAATGCCGCCGGCCGTTCCCGAATCTGCGCACAACCCGGCCGACTCGTCTGCTGTCACCAACCACCAGTCCGCCAGTGAACAGTCCGCCGCTGAACAATCCCCGAGTCAACCGACTCCCGTCGAACAGCCCGCCGTTGAAGAGTCCGCCTCCAACACAGAAGGTCAGCTCAGTACAAGGGAAGCTAACTATCTAGCGGAACTCCAGCGCAACAATGTCACTTTCGCAGACGACAACAACAACGCGACTGCACTCGCTTGGGGTCACTACGTGTGCCGAGAGAAGGCGAGCAACACCGACCCGGGCGTGATTAAGGCGTACATTCGCGCAGGTATCGGATCTCAGACGAAGACCGATCAGGAGGCCGGCACCATGGCCGACAATCTCATTTCCGCCGCCGCGACAAACCTCTGCTAACGCAGCGCGGCGAAACCGAGACTCGCTCTGTGCCGGTGAAACCGTGACGGCTACGGACGCGGCGTCAGAATGCGGGGGCCGTCGGCGGTGACGGCGACGGTGTGTTCCCAGTGTGCGGCGCGGGTGCCGTCGTCGGTGACCACGGTCCAGTCATCATCCAGGACTGTGGTGTCCGGCGTACCGAGCGTCAGCATCGGTTCAATGGCCAGCGTCGAGCCGACCACCAGGAGCTCCTTACCCCGGCCCGGATTGTCCGCGTTCGCCAGGAACGGGTCCATATGCATTTCGCGGCCGATCCCGTGGCCGCCGTAGCCGTCGACGATGCCGAAGCGGCGGTTGAACTTCTTCTCCGCGGCGCGGGTGCCGGCCTCAATGGCCCGCGAGACGTCGTTGACGGTGTTCCCGTCGAGCATCGCGGCGATCCCGGCCTCCAGGGATATCCGGGTGGCTTCGCTGAGTTCTTCGTCGTCGCGGGAGAGCTCTCCGACGCCGAAACTCCACGCCGAGTCACCGTGCCAGCCGTCCAGGATGGCACCGCAGTCGATGGAGACCAGGTCGCCCTGCGCCAGCACGGTGGTGCCGTTCGGTATGCCGTGCACCACGACATCGTTCACGGAGCTGCAAATAGACCCCGGGAACCCGTGATAGCCCTTGAACGACGGAACCGCGCCAGCTTCCCGGATCACTGTTTCGGCGATCTCGTCGAGGTCGAGCGTGGTGACGCCAACGTCGGCCGCCTCTCGGCAAGCAACGAGCGCGCGACCGACGACAGCGCCAGCGGCAGCCATCGCCTCGAGCTCACCGGCCGACCGAAACGGCACGACCTTCCGCTTCCGGAAACGGACCACTAGCGGCCGAGCTTACCGAGGATCTGCTGCTGCACTGCGGCCACTTCACCCATACCGTCGACCTCGATGATCCGGTCCGCGTAGTGGTCGAGCAGCGGAGAGGTCTCGGCGGTGTACACCCGCATCCGGTTGCGGATCACGTCTTCGGTGTCATCGGCACGACCGCGCGCCAGCATGCGCCCGACGACGGCGTCTTCGTCGACGACGATCGAGAGCACACCGTCCAGGCCCACCCCGAGATCGGCCAGAATGCCGGTGAGCGCCTCGGCCTGCTCCACCGATCGAGGGAAACCGTCGAGGAGGAAGCCCTTGGCGGCATCCGGTTCGCCGAGGCGTTCGCGGACCATGTTGATGGTGATCTCCGGCGGCACCAGGTCGCCGGCGTCGAGGTACTTCTTGGCCTCGAGGCCGATCGGAGTGCCCTGCGAGATGTTCGCGCGGAACAGGTCGCCGGTGGAGATGTGCGGGATGCCGAGTGTCTCGGACAGCAGTTCGGCCTGTGTGCCCTTGCCCGCTCCGGGCGGGCCAACGATGATGAGTCTCATTTCAGGAACCCTTCGTACTTGCGTTGCATCAGCTGGCTGTTGATCTGCTTAAGCGTATCGAGGCCGACGGCCACCATGATCAAAAGCGCGGTTCCACCGAACGGGAGGTTGGCCACACTGCTGTTGTTGCCGATTTCCAGGAACAGGTTCGGGAGGATGGCGATGATACCGAGGTACATCGAGCCGGGCAGCGTAATACGGCTCAGCACGTAGCTCAGGTAGTCGGCGGTCGGTTTGCCCGGACGGATTCCGGGGATGAAGCCGCCGTAGCGCTTCATATCGTCGGCACGTTCCTCCGGGTTGAAGGTCACTGCGACGTAGAAGTACGTGAAGAAGATAATGAGCAGGAAGTAGACCAGGATGTGCACCCAGCTGCCCGGGTTCACCAAGTTGTCTTGAATCCACAGCTTCCAGCCGGCCACTTCGCTGCTGCCCTGGGTAATGCTGATGATCAGCTGCGGGATGTACAGAAGCGACGAGGCGAAGATCACCGGGATGACACCGGCGGTATTCACCTTGATCGGAATGTACGTAGACGATCCTCCGTACATCTTGCGGCCCACCATGCGCTTGGCGTATTGGACGGGGACGCGTCGCTGGCCCTGCTCGATGAACACGACGGCCAGCAGGATGATCAGGACCGCGAGGCAGACAAGTCCGAAGACCAAGCCACCACGGGTCTGCAGGATGGTGCGGCCTTCCGCCGGGAGGCGGGCGGCGATACCGGCAAAGATGAGCAGCGACATGCCGTTGCCCACACCGCGCTCGGTGATCAGCTCACCGAACCACATGACCAGGCACGCGCCAGCGGTCATCACCAGGACCATGATGATCATGACCCAGATGGAGATCTCGCCGTCGGCACCGCGACGGATGATGGCGGTCGGATCACATTCGCCGCCGGACGTCGGAAGCAGATTGCCCGACGCGGCGAGCGCGACGATGCCGGTCGACTGCAGCAGCGCCAACGCCACCGTGAGGTAGCGGGTGTACTGCGTCATCTTGGCCTGGCCGGACTGGCCTTCCTTGCGCAACTGCTCGAAGCGCGGAATCACCACGGTCAGCAGCTGCACGATGATCGACGCGGTGATGTACGGCATGATGCCGATCGCGAAGACTGACAGCTGCAAGAGGGCGCCGCCGGAGAACATGTTGATCAGCGAGTAGATCTGCGCGGAATCGCCACGGCTGGCTTCGTCCACACATTGGCTGATCATGCGGAAGTCCACGCCGGGCGACGGTAGCGTCGCGCCGAAGCGGTAGAGCACGAGGATGCCGAGGACAAAGAAGATCTTCTTCCTCAGGTCAGGCGTCCGGAAGGTCGCCACGAGACTGGAAAGCACTAACTCCTCCTACGACCGCGCAATCACTGAAATGATCGCGAGCGGTGCTCGGCTTCTACTCATGAAATTCCCCGCGATACCGGCTCGGCCGGTGCCGCGGGCGGGGAGGGACCCCGCAGAACAAAAACTCTAACAGCCCACCAAGCGCGACCGGTCAGGCGCGTCCGGCGCTCATCCAACTAGGGGACAAACACTCCGGGCGCACCTGACCGTGTCGTCACTGGTAGGTGCCCACGAGCGTCTTACTGCTCGGTGCAGGTGCCGCCGGCAGCGGCGATCTTCTCTTGGGCCGCACCGGTGAACTTGTCGGCGGTGATATCCACCTTGACAGTCAGTTCACCGTCACCCAGGACCTTCACCAGCCGGTTCTTGCGCACGGCGCCAGCGGCGACGAGCTCGGGAACACCAATGGTGCCACCGGACGGGAACAGGCGGGTGATGTCGCCAACGTTGACGACCTGGTACTCGACCCGGTTGCGGTTCGTGAAGCCCTTAAGCTTCGGAAGCCGCATGTGGATTGGCATTTGGCCACCCTCGAAGCGAGCTGGCACGTTCTTGCGTGCCTTGGTGCCCTTGGTGCCGCGACCCGCGGTCTTACCCTTGGAGCCGTCGCCTCGACCCACGCGGGTCTTGTCGGTCTTCGCACCCGGTGCGGGGCGAAGGTGGTGCAACTTGATTGCGCTCATTCGCTGACCTCTTCAACTGTCACGAGGTGCCGCACAACGTTGATCAGGCCGCGGTTGATCGGCGTGTCCTCGCGGGTGACGGTCTTGCGAATACCCTTGAGGCCAAGGGTGCGCAGGCTGTCACGCTGGTTCTTCTTGGTACCGATGGTGCCTTTGATCTGGGTGATCTGCAGCTGTGCCATGGTTTACTTCCCTTCGGTCGCAGCGGCTGCGGCGGCGGCGCGAGCGCGCAGCATGCCGGCCGGTGCAACTTCTTCGACAGACAACCCGCGTCGGGCAGCGACCTCTTCAGGCTGCTGCAGCGACTTGAGTGCTTCGACGGTCGCGTGGACGACGTTGATGGCGTTGTCCGAACCCAGGCTCTTGGCCAGGATATCGGTCACTCCGGCGCACTCCAGGACGGCGCGCACGGCGCCACCGGCGATCACACCGGTACCCGGGCTGGCCGGACGGAGCATGACGACGCCGGCCGCAGCCTCACCCTGAATCGGGTGGGTCACGGTACCGCCGATCATCGGAACGCGGAAGAAGCTCTTGCGAGCCTCCTCGACGCCCTTCTGGATCGCGGCCGGAACTTCCTTCGCCTTGCCGTAGCCGACGCCGACCATGCCCTGGCCGTCGCCCACCACTACCAGAGCGGTGAAGCTGAAACGGCGGCCGCCCTTGACGACCTTCGAGACACGGTTGATCGTAACGACGCGCTCGAGGTGGTTGCGCTCTTCGCGCTCCCCGCCCCGGCCGCCGCGGCCACCGCGGTTGTCTCCGCGGCCGCGACGTTCGCCGCCCCCACGGTTGTCGTTACCGCGATTGTCATTGCTGTTATTGGCTCCGGCGGGACCGTTCCCGCCGTCACGCTGACGTCCGGGCATCAGAAGTCCCCTCCGGTCTTGGTAGTGCTGTTCATGGTCATCATCAGAACGACAGGCCTCCCTCGCGAGCGGCGTCGGCCAGCGCGGCGATGCGGCCGTGGTAGGCCTTGCCGCCGCGGTCGAAGACGATGGCCTCGACGCCAGCGGCCTTGGCACGCTGGGCGACCAGTTCGCCGACCTTAGCGGCCTGCGCGGACTTGTCGCCGCCTGCCGCACGCACGTCGGCTTCGATCGAGCTGGCGGCGGCAAGAGTGCGGCCGGTCAGGTCGTCGATCACCTGGACGTGGATGTGGCGGCTGCTGCGCTTGACGGCCATGCGCGGACGCGCGGCGGTGCCGGCGACCTTCTTGCGCAGGCGGAAGTGCCGACGATTCGTCGAGGTACGACGACGCGTCGATGCATCCGTGCCGAGGGG
>NZ_JBAQWU010000290.1:0-1590 GCF_049299075.1 Gordonia sp. (in: high G+C Gram-positive bacteria) | reverse complement strand
CGAAGCCGCCGCGAGCAAGCTGCGCGACAGGGACTACTACAAGTACGTCTACGCGAACCGGCCGGAATCCCAGCGTTCTTAGACCCCAGCGTTCTTAGACCCCGGCTTTTAGACGGCGCCGTCGAAGCCGTGCTGGCGCCATGCCTCGTAGAGCGCCACGCTGGCCGAGTTGGCCAAGTTCATTGATCGACGATCCGCCAGCATCGGGATCCGCAAGAGATCGGTGACGTGCGGGTCGCCGAGCACGTCGTCGGGGAGGCCAGTGGGCTCGGGGCCAAAGAGGAGCACGTCGCCCGGCCGGTACTCGACGTCGGTGTAGTACCGCGTCGCCTTGGCGGTGAAGGCAAAGACGCGCTCGGGTTTCAGGGCGGCCCATGCCGATTCGATGTCGGTGTGCACGGTGACCGAGGCCATGTCGTGGTAGTCAAGACCCGCTCGTTTGACCTGCGCGTCGGTCATCGTGAAGCCCAGCGGCTCGACAAGATGAAGCTCGCAACCGGTGTTGGCCGCAATGCGGATCGCATTACCAGTATTCGGCGGAATCTGGGGCGAGAAGAACATGATGCGGAACACCCACGCCACTCTAAACGCCGTGCTGGAATGAACCCACATCGCACGCCAGGGAGGTCACGGGATGAGTACCGAGTCAGCAGGCAAGATCGTCGACGCCGTCGGCGGCGCGGACAATATCGAGTCTTTGACCCACTGCGCCACGAGGCTTCGATTCGCGTTGCGTGACGGCAGCGTGGTCGACAAGGCGACAGTCGAGAACATCTCGGGTGTGCTCGGCGCTGTCCCGCAGGGCGGCAATCACTTCCAGGTGATCATCGGCGGCGGCGTGCAGTCGGTGTACGAGGACATCATGAAGCTGCCGTCGATGGCCGGTGGCGGCGCGGCGGCCGACTCGGCCGAGGCGATCAAGGCCGCCGAACGGGCCAAGGGTCCGCGCGGCAAGATCAGCTGGGTGGACTCGCTGTTTGAGTTCCTCGCCGACTCGTTCCGGCCGATCCTCGGCGCGCTGCTCGGCGCGTCGTTGTTCATCACCTTCATGGCGCTGATGGCAAGCCTCAAGGTGATCCCGGCGTGGAATAGCCCGGACGTGACGCTGTCGCCCGGCTGGCAGTTCATCAACCTCTGCTGGCAGTCGGTCTTCGTGATGCTGCCGCTGATGATTGCCTACAACGCCTCCAAAAAGGTGGGCGCCGATCCCTGGGTGGGCTTCGCCATCATGGCGGTGCTGATGCTGCCCGGCTACGCCAAGTTCGCCGACGATCCGAGCGTGAAGGCTGGCGAGGTCTTCGGCTTCGACGTGAAGACGATCGACATCTTTGGCCTGCCGTTGACGCTCAATGATTACAGCTCGCAGGTCTTCCCGCCGCTGCTGATGGCCGTGGTGCTCGGCCTGCTCTACAAGGGTCTGCGCAAGCTGATCCCGGAGAACCTGCACCTGATCTTTGTGCCGTTCTTGGCGATGCTCGTGATGATCCCGATTACCGCCTTCTTGATTGGCCCGATCGGCGTCTACGCCGGTGCTGGCCTGGGCAATGTGCTCAAGACGATTAACGACTTCTCGCCGTTCATCTTTGCCAT
>NZ_JBAQWU010000289.1:0-9404 GCF_049299075.1 Gordonia sp. (in: high G+C Gram-positive bacteria) | reverse complement strand
CCCGCAGCCGCGGAGTAGCCACCCGCGTGGCTCGCTGGAGTTCTGTTCGCCCGGAGCGGCGCACGCGGCTGGATCTGATCATCACGGCGGCCATCGTGGTGCTGGTGCTGGCCGCTGGCCTGCTGCTGTGGTGGACGGCTCCGGCCCGCACCACCGAGTTGACGACGGCTACTGCAGATCCCACCGCCCAGTTGCCGCCGGAATCGATTCCCGATGAGCTGCGTGAGCTCTGGCGGGCTCCGTCACCGGCTACCGCAGTGCCCGCGGTAGCCAAGGCCGCGTTCATCACCGGCTCCGGTGGCACGATGACCGGTCACGATCCGGCGACCGGCACCCCGCTCTGGCAGTATCGCCGCACCGCACCGCTGTGCGCGGTGATCGCAGCGTGGCCGGGCGGCGAGAACGACGCTCTTGGCGTGTACCGGAATTCGCGCGGCTGCAGCGAAGTGACGACGTTGGATGCGAACACCGGCGCCCGGAAAGGCAACCGGACCAGCGTTGCCGACAGTGCGATCAGCCTGTCGTACTCGTCGTCGTATGCCTTAGCTGCCGGTTCCACTCGCTTGGAGACGTGGGGCACCAACCTGGTGCGCGGCATCGAGTACGGCCGGGTGGACGCGCCGGTGAACCCGGAAGTGCAGCCCGACCGGCACGACTGCACCCTGTACTCGGCGCTCTCCGGCAACGATCGAGTCGCGGTGATCGAGCGCTGCAGCGGCGACATCGGCTACCGCCTGACCGTGCTCGGCGCGAATCTGGACAGCGACGAGAAGGTCCGCCAGTGGGGCTCGGCCGAGGTCACCGACTCCGCCCACGGCGCACCACCAGTCGTCATCGCGGTGACCGATGCATCGGTGGTCGTGTACGACGGCGGTGGCGACCCCGGCTCGGGACAAAACGGCCCGACGATCCGGTCGTTCGGGCACGACGCGGTGGCGCGTGCGGCGCGTGCGGTCAGCGGCGATCAGATGCCGCCCGTCGGCAGCCGCCCGATCATGACCAGCGGTCTGATCACCTATTGGACGGGGAAGTCGACGCTCGTGCTCGACGCGTCGACAGGTGAGGCGCGCGTGCGGATCGAAGACACCATCGGCCCCGGCGCGCTGTCGGTGGGCCTGATGGTTCCGGTCCCCGGCGGCATCAGTGTGCGCGATCCACTCGACGGCCGGGAACTCCGGCGACTGCCGGTGGACCGCGGCGACTACCGCGGCTTGGTGTCACTCTCGACGCTCGGCGGATATGTCGTGGAGCAGCGCGGCGACGAGATCGTCGCCCTGGGCCGACCCGAGTAGCGCCTAGACCGAAAGCTCGAAAGTCTTGAGCGGCTTGCCATTCCAGTGATCCCACAGGTTCGCGGCGAGCTCCCGATAGGCGGTGGCACCCTTGTTCTTGCGGCCGCGCATCACCGAGGCACCCGATGCGGAGGCTTCGGCGAACCGGACAGTGCGCGGGATCGGCGGGTCCAGGACTGGGAGGTCGTAGCGGTCAGAGACGTCGGACAGCACGTCGCGACTGTGCGTGGTGCGTGCGTCAAAGAGCGTCGCCACAGCCCCGAGGATCGTCAAGTTCGGGTTGGTGATCTGCTGAACCTCAGTCACCGTGCGCAGCAACTGCCCGACGCCGCGGTGGGCCAGGGTCTCGCACTGCAGCGGTACGACAACCTCATCGGCCGCAGTGAGCCCATTGAGGGTCAGGACTCCCAGCGAGGGCGGGCAGTCGATCAGGATCACGTCGAAATCCTGCGCCACCTCGGCGAGGGCGCGTTTGAGTGCGTACTCCCGGCCCGGGCGCATCAGGAGCAGCGCCTCGGCGCCAGCCAGGTCGATGGTGGCCGGCAGCAGGGTGACGCCGTCGTCGGTGTCGAGTAGGACGTCGGCGATATCGTGCGCACCCAGCAGCACATCGTGCACGGATTTGGTGAGGGCGTCCGGGTCGTGGCCGAGGGAGAACGTGAGGCAGCCTTGCGGATCAAGATCGACCACCAGCACCGAGACGTCCTGATCGGCGAGGGCGGCACCGACGGAGGCAGTCGTGGTGGTTTTAGCCACGCCACCCTTCTGATTCGCGATGGCCAGTGTGCGCGTCATGGCGCTAACCCTAATGTCTCACCCAAGTCCGCGTCGGCGGGACCCGCTCGTGCGGACCGCATGTGCAACTGACATCAGGCGTCCGGCGGTAGATCCTCGGCGGCCAGATACTGCAGGGAGACCGGTGCAAAGAGCAAACCGAGTCCGACGAGGGCGACGGCGAGCACCGGCGCGCCGAGCACCGGCAGTCCACTGTCGGTGAGCAGCGACCAGGCGACCGGGATCAGCAGAATTTGGGCGATGACGCCGATGGCACGGCCCCACCGTCGTCCCCGGTAGATCGCCAGCCCACCGGCCAGCACGCCGCCGCCGATGAGCACGAACCACAGGGCCGTACCGTAGCCGCTGATGAAGTCCTCGTGGTGGCCGTTGAGCGACCGGATCACCAAATAGATCGCCACGGCGATACCGAGCGCTCCTTCGATACCGACCAGTCCGCCGGCGATCCGCAGGGTCCGCGGGACGGCCGGGTCGATCGTTGACGGTTCGGAGTTGCTCACCGGTCCAGCCTAATCTGCGGCGCGCGTGAGCCGACGCCGAGGCCGGTGCACAGGGCGCAGCCGGGTACTGTAGATGATCGTGCGCGTCATGCTGGTCACCAATCCCTTTGCCACCTTCACCACCCCGGCTGGCCGGGACACGTTGGCCAATACCCTCAGCGCGCGGTACGACGTCGACGTGGAGCACACCACCCACCGCGGCCACGCTGGCGAGCTCGGGGCACGCGCCGCTGCCGAAGGCTACGACGCGGTGGTCGTACACGGCGGCGACGGCACGGTCAACGAGGTGGTCAACGGCATGTTGGGCGCCCCGGACAGTACCCCGGTCGATCCGGCTGCACTCCCCTCGCTCGGCGTGGTGCCCGGCGGCAGCGCGAATGTCTTCGCTCGGGCCTTGGGCATCGACCGCGATCCGATCGTGGCAACCGCACAGCTCATCACACTGCTGGATGCCGGCAGCCGCCGTCCGATCAGCCTGGGCTACACCCTGAACCGATGGTTCCTTTTTAACGCCGGTATGGGGATGGACGCGATCGTCGTGCGCCGCATGGAGGACAAACGCCGGGCCGGCAAGAAGGCCACCGCGCAGCGCTACTTGCGGACCACGCTGGGTGCGTTCTTTGTCCCGTCGATCACCCCACCGTCGTTCACGGTGGAGGTCCCCGAGAGTGCGCCCATCGAAGGTGTGCGCTTCGGTTTTGTCAGCAATACCGGCCCATGGACTTATCTCGGTACGCGGCCGATCGCCACCAATCCGGGCACTGACTTCGACCATGGTCTCGGTGTGTTTGCCGCCACCAGCGTCGGAGTGCTGCGGAACATCCTGCTCGGTTCGCAGTTACTGCAAGGGTCGGCCGATCCGCATGCCAAGCATCTGTATCGGGACGACGACGTCGACTGGGTCCGGTTCACCGGCGCGGAGCCCGCCGATGTCCAGATGGATGGCGACTACCTGGGAAAACACCAGGAAATGGAGTTCGGCTGTCGGCGCAGCGTGCTGCACGTGGCCGCCCGATCCCTGGAGCACACCCCCACCTGATGCCGTCTCGTCATCGCAGGTAGCCAAAGTTCTACTGGCCGGTAAGCAGAAATTCACGCGCTTGCCAACTACCTGTGATCTATTCGGCAATCATCAGAAAACCCTAGCCAAAGACCTGCACAGGGTAGTACAACGGTTACAGACAGCAAAACAGCACCCCCCACGCGATCATCTTGAGATCCCGTCTGCTAGGTGAGGCACCTGCTGTTTCACAGCCCGTAGTGAAACCACGAGCTCCTCCGTGCGCCGGATTTGGTGCGCGGCGGAGTCATGCCTGAAGGAGTAGAGAAATGGACTGGCGCCACAAAGCCATCTGTCGGGACGAAGATCCGGAACTGTTCTTCCCGGTGGGCACCAGCGGCCCGGCTATTGCGCAGGTCGCCGATGCCAAGCTGGTATGTCAGCGCTGCCCGGTGACCGCCGACTGCCTGAGCTGGGCATTGGAGACCGGTCAGGACGCTGGCGTCTGGGGCGGGATGAGCGAAGACGAGCGCCGCGCGCTCAAGCGCCGCAATGCGCGCACTCGCGCCCGCAGCGTCGTCTGATTCTGCACTACCGCCACAGCGGCCCGGCCGATCTCTTCTCGGCCGGGCCGCTGTGCTGTCCACCGCCCGTTCTGGGTTGCTAACGCTGCCGTGCCGCGCGCTCAGTGCAGCGGGATACGCAGTTCGACGACGGTGCCGACCCGGTCCGGTCCGGGCGTGATGGCGACCTGACCTTGCAGGTCGTTGGATACAATCGTATTCACAATCTGCAGGCCCAGGCTGGTCGACATCGTGAGGTCGAAGCCCGCGGGCACGCCGACGCCGTTATCGGTGACGCGCACGGTCAGTCCGCGCAGATCCCGCTCCCCGTCGACGACAATGCGCGCCGACTCCCGACTATCGGCGAAGCCGTGCTCAATCGAGTTCTGCACCACCTCGGTCAACACCTGCACCAGCGGCATTGCCAGATCCGCGGGTAGCACTCCGAGTCGGCTACCTCGCCGGATGGTCACCGCATCGGCGCCACTGCTCGGCGCCCACACGTCCACCAGGGTGGGGATGAGTCGGTCGACGACGGCGTCGAGGTCCACTTCCTCGTCGACGCTGCCCGAGAGCATTTCGTGCACCAGCGCGATCGAAGAAACGCGGCGCACTGCTTCGCCGAGCGCCCCGATGGTCTCCGGATTGTCGCTGCGGCGAGCTTGCAGGCGCAGCAGCGCCGACACACTCTGCAGGTTGTTCTTCACCCGGTGGTGAATCTCCCGAATGGTGGCGTCCTTGCTGATCAACGCGAGATCGCGGCGCTTCACTTCGGTGACGTCGCGAATCAGCACCACCGCACCCCGGCTGGCCCCGGCGCAGCGCAGCGGGACCGCGCGGATCAGCACACTGGCTCGTCGCGCATCGAGTTCCATGCGTAGCGGCAGGTCCGGCGGCGGCAGCGGCTGGTCGCTGGCAGCGACGGCGAGCATTCCGCTGACGTCGACCGCGTCGAACGGGTCGGTGAGCAGTTCCGCGATCATATCGTCCAACCGGACCGCGCCCAGTTCGGCTGTCCAGCCCATCCGGTGCACCGCGCTGAGCGCGTTGGGGCTGGCGTAGACCACGCGGCCGTCGCGATTCAGCCGGATGAATCCGTCGCCTGCGCGCGGCGTCGAAAGGCCCAGGGTGTTCGCTTCGTCAAGCGGGAACGTCCCCTCCACCACCATCTGGCACAGCGCCTCGGCGGCGTCCCGGTAGGCCGACTCGAGCGGCGACGGCGGTAGCGCCGAACCCGCCGCCCCGGTTCGCCCGAGTACAGCGATCACCGCGCCGTCGACGACGACGGGCACCGCGATCCGGTCAATCAGCAGATCCCCGAAGCGTTGCGGCACACCGTCGCGTTCGATGCGACCGCTCGCAAAGGCCTGCGCCACCTGGGGGTTCGCCCCCTGCGGCACAGACGGCGCGTCCACGCGGTGGCCCACTTCGTCATGCTGAAAGAGTGTCGAGGCGGTATTGGGTCGGACCTGGGCGACGTACACGAGCCGACCATCGGAGCTCCGCACCGCCAGCACGTAGTCGGCGAAAGAGAGGTCGGCGAGCAGCTGCCATTCGGCCACCAGCCGCTGCAGATGCGCAGCTTCGCGGTCGGCGAGGTCCGTGTGCTCGGCGAGGAGGTCGTGGAGGGTGGCCATCAGTCGCGATAGGTGGCAATCACGTCGCCTGCCTGAATCTGATCACCGGGTGCCACCGAGACAGTGTCGAGCACCCCGTCAAACTCGGCGAGGACGGGGATCTCCATCTTCATCGAATCGAGCAGACAGATGGTGTCACCGGCGGCGATGTGCTGGCCGGGCTGTGCGGACACTTCCAGAACTGTTGCGACGATCTCGGCAACCACGTCTTCGACCATGGGCTCATCGTATGGCACTGAGGCACCCGCGGGGCACGCGATTACCGCTGATCGGGCCGGTCGTGACAGAATCAACGATGAACTTTTGCCTAGACATTGAGGAGGTCCGTCATGGGTAAGCGCGGACGCAAGAAGCGTGCACGGAAGAAGAACAAGGCCAACCACGGCAACCGCCCGAACGCCTGAGTCTCTTCCGAGAGAGCTTTTCGGCCCGGCCCTGCGACCAGCGGAGCCGGGCCGAATGCATCGGTGCCGGTGGTGACGGCCGGTCAGTCCTGGCCGGCGCCGTCCAGATAGATCGTCGTCGTGCGGACGACGACGGTGCTGCGGATCTGGACGCGCAGGCGATCGGCGAGACCAGCGGGGGCCGCCTCGGCGCATTTACGGCGCAGCAGCGCCTTCAGTTCGCGCTGCACCGCGTAGTGCTCGAAGCATGACGAGCAGCCTTGCAGGTGTGCCTTGAGTCGATTCTGCGCGGCGACATCGCACTCGTTGTCGAGGAGCAGAAAGATGTCGGCCAACACCGCCGAGCAGTCGAGCGGCTCGCCGCCGGTGGGGCTCAACTCGTCGAAGCTCATCGGTTGGCCTCGCTCGTGGTCCGGCCGATGCCGCGCTCGCGGGCGACGTCGGCGAGGAGTTCGCGGAGTTGTTTGCGGCCGCGGTGCAGCCGGGACATCACGGTACCGATAGGCGTGTCCATGATTTCGGCAATCTCTTTGTACGGCAGGCCTTCAACGTCGGCGTAGTAGACCGCCATCCGGAAGTCTTCGGGCAGCTGGCCGAGCGCGTCCTTGATCTCACTGTCGGGGAGGGCATCGAGGGCCTCTACTTCGGCCGACCGCAAGCCGGTGGACGAGTGCTCGGCACTGGCGGCCAACTGCCAGTCGGTGAACTCGTCGGTCGGGTACTGCGCGGGTTGGCGCTGCTTCTTCCGGTACGAGTTGATGTACGTGTTGGTCAGGATGCGGTACATCCAGGCCTTGAGGTTGGTGCCGGCTTTGAAGGACGCGAAGGCGGTGAACGCCTTGATGTAGGTCTCCTGCACCAGGTCCTCCGCGTCGGCCGGGTTGCGGGTCATCCGCAGGGCCGCGCCGTACAGCTGGTCGAGCAGCGGCAGCGCGTCCCGCTCGAAGCGCGCGGTCAACTCTTCCGGTGTCTCCTCCGGAACGGGGGCCTCCCCCACAGGGTCGTCTGGCGAATCGGCTGGCACCGCAATCCCTTCGCTGGTGATGTGCTCGACTAAGTCTAGCGAGGCACGCATGGGTCGTGCGGGTGCACCGGTGAGCAGGGCTTCTGCAGTCACGACGATGATTCACCTCCAGTATCGGCTGTCGCCTGTCCCAACAACGCCGCTCGCCGACTTGTTCCCGATCGTGGGACAATGGCTCGTATGTGCGGACGGTATGCGGTCACCACGGACCCGGCGCGGCTCGCCGCCGAAATCGACGCGCGCAACGAAGTGCCGGAAGGCTTTGCCGCGACGCCCAACTACAACGGCGCACCGTCGACGACGGTGCTCACCGTCGTCGATCGACATGAGCACAATGCCGCCGCCGAGCCCGTCGACCGCCGCGTCCGGGCCATGCGGTGGGGGCTGATCCCGCCGTGGACCACCGACCTGGGCGCGGCACCGCTGCTGTTTAATGCGCGCGCCGAGACGGTGCGAGCCAAGCCCGCGTTCCGGGCGGCGGCGAAGAACAAACGCTGCCTGTTCCCGATGGACGGCTGGTATGAGTGGAAGACCGGCCCGACCGGAGCCAACGGCAAGCCGACCAAGATCCCGTTCTACATGTCACCGGAGGACGGCTCGCGGCTGTACATGGGCGGGCTGTGGAGCGCGTGGCGCTCGCCCGCGGCGCGGGCCGCCGACGACGCTGCTGCCTGGACGTCGTCGGCGACGATACTGACCACCGAGGCCGTCGGCGCGCACCGAGAGATCCATGACCGCATGCCGTTGATCATGCCGGTCGAGCACTGGGCGGCCTGGCTCGATCCCGACCGTCCCGCCGACCCGGACCTGCTGGCCCCGCCCGCCGAGGCACTGGCCGAGGCGATCGCGATCCGCGAGGTGTCCCCGCGGGTGAATCGGGTCGCGCACAACGGCCCCGAGCTGCTGGACCCGGTCTCGTGAGCGCCACCACGCCGGGCCTCTGGGCGCGCATCGGCTATTTACTCGGCCGGCCGCTCCCGCCGCAGATGCGCGAATGGGTGCGCCGGGACATCACCGGCCGCGGTAACTACCGCCGCTACCTGGTCCGCGGTCTGGTCCCGTTTCTACCGATCGTGATCGCCCTGTGCTTTGTGCCGGCCTCGTGGATGGTCCGCGCCGGGATGATCCTGATTCTGACCATCCCGTTCCTCTACTTCCAGGTGGCGCTCGGTGGCATCTACCGCCGCCACCTGCTGCGCAACAACGGTCTGGACCCGAAACTGGCCGATAGGGTGACGATCATTCGGCTCACCGCGGCTGACGAAGCCTACCGCCGCCAGCACCGTCCGGAGATCGGATCGCAGATCCCCGGCGACCTCCCCGCACCGCCGCCCGAGCCTCGCATCATTGACGCCCGGGTCACGCCGCCCCGCGACGATGCCTGATTCGCGCGGTCGCACTCGGTTCCCGCTGTCGGATTAATCCGACAGCGGCGCCCACATCCGACCGCGCGAGCGGCTAACCGTACGTGTAGTTCCCACGAGGGGCGAGGCGTGCGTGGTCTAGACCGATGTCTTGTTCGACCCGAATTTGTTGAGCAGCCAGAGGAACAAGCAAGCACCCGCCAGGCAGGTCAGGAAACTGAAGAACCAACCGCCACTGTTCACGTCCACGCCGACCAGCCAGAGAATGAATCCACCGATCAGGCCACCGACTATGCCCGCGCCGATGTTCTGCCAAATGCCCATCTGGGCGTCCTTGCCCATGATCTTCGACGCGATCCAACCGGCGAGCCCGCCGATGACGATCCAGCCGATGATTCCCAGTCCCAACATCACATTCTCCTTCGTCGCGAAGCCCCGCTCGTGCGGTCCCTGCCCACCACGCTAGCTGTCGACCGACATGACGACGGGCGCGACTGCAACTGCAACTGCAGACTCGAGGGCGAGGGACCGCTCCACCGGTTCGCCCGGCGGCAATACCATCGCCGCGTGCGCAGCCATGGTGAGATGGATTCATGACCCCATCGACCGCCCGACAAGCATTCGCCACGAGTTACGGCGAGCCCGCCGAGTGCGTCGAGGTGCGCAGCGTCGAGGTCGGTGTGCCCGGTCCCGGGGAAGTGCTCGTCCGGGTCGGAGCTGCCGGGGTGAATCCGTTCGACGCCAAGCAGGTCCGCGGCCAGGTCGGCGCCGATGAGAACAAGCTCCCGATCCCCCTCGGCGGCGAGGCAGCGGGCACCGTCGCGG
>NZ_JBAQWU010000288.1:0-6069 GCF_049299075.1 Gordonia sp. (in: high G+C Gram-positive bacteria) | reverse complement strand
ACACTGTTCCGGTCGGCACCCGCCTGCCGATGACCGCAGGCTCGGCCGCGCGGGTGCTGGCCGCGTTTGCCGATCGGGAGGTCCGCAGTGGCCTGCTCGACGACGCCGTCTACTCCGAACGCAACCTCGCCGAGATCCGCAAACGCGGCTGGGCGCACAGTGCGGGCGAACGCGCCGACGGCGTCGCCAGTGTCTCGGCACCGATCTACGATCCCACCGGCGCGGTGATCGCCGCGGTCAGCGTCTCCGGTCCGATCGACCGGATGGGCCGCCGCCCGGGCGAACGCTGGGCGCAGGATCTCCTCGCCGCGGCCGACCGCATCGGGTCGCGCCTGCGTTGACGGCCGCATCTGGGCTAGCGTCGGAAGATGGGAAGCAACCAGCGCAGCCAGATCGTCATGTCCGACGAGGAGATCGTCGCCTTCATCCACCGCAGCCGCACCGCCACCCTAGCCACCGTCGGCGCGACCGGCCAACCCCACCTCGTCGCCATGTGGTTCGGCGTCATCGACGGCGCCGGAGCCCATCGAGCGGGTGTCAGCCGAACGGGTGTTGAGGCGCTCCCGGAACTGTGGTTCGAGACGAAAGCCAAATCGCAGAAGGCGGTGAACCTGCGTCGCGATCCGCGCGTCACCGTGATGATCGAAGACGGCCTCACCTACGACACCCTGCGCGGCGTCGCCATCGAAGGTACCGCCGCGATCTACGACGACGCCGATAGCTGCCTGCGGACCGGCATCAGCGTGTGGGAGCGTTACAACGGCCCGTACACCGATGAGCTGCGCCCCGCCGTCGACGCGATGATGCACAAACGCGTCGCCGTCCGGATCACCCCCACGCGGGTCCGCTCCTGGGACCACCGCAAGCTGAACCTGCCCGCGCTTCCACTATCGGGCTCCACCGCCCAGCACTACTCCTAGCCCAGTTGTCGCCGATTCCCTGCGCTCAACGATCAGATCCGCGACACTTCGCCGGTGGACCGACGAGAACCGCGACCGATCACGCCGCGCGGGCGAGCTGCCGCCGGATCACCGCGAGCGTCTGCTCCGGACGCTCGACGATGTCGGCCCACGTGAAGTGCAGAACGATCCACCCGGCCGCCGCGAGGACGTTGCCGCGGGTGCGGTCGTGCTGGAATGCCTGCGCATCCGAGTGGTAGGCCATACCGTCGATTTCCACCGCGACCTTCTGTGCCACAAAGGCGACGTCCACCTCGTAGGGCGGCACCGCCGGGTAGTTCAGCTGGCACGGCGGCAGGTCGGCTGTCCGGAACAGGCGCTCGAGGGCCTCGCGTTCGGCCGCCGAGCGGGCACCGCTCTCCGCCACGGTGAGCATCGGTCCCACCGCCGCGGCACCACGACGATGCGGATACCGCCGATGCGCGGCGGCGAGGTCAGCGAGCGTCACCTGCTTGGACTGTAAGGAGCGATCGACGACGGCCATGCCGAGCAGTGCGGCCGAATCGAGCACGGCGAGTGCTCGTGAGCTCGTCCGTACATTGCGGACCGTGACGCAATCGGTGGGATCAAGGCGACGATGCCAGGTCACGACGACGCCGACCGAACGGTGCAGCGGCGTGCGCGCACTGCGCCCGCGCGGCACGTTCACGTGGATCGTCGTCGGCACCGCCGAAGGAAGTCCGTGCCAGTACAGTGCTGCGGGCCCACCCAGCATCGCGTGCGCGCCCAACCCCCAGACTGCGGCCCGGAGACGCGCCGGTGTGGACAAGCGGTGATCGGTGGCGTGGAAGACACCGAAGCCGAGGGCCTGCCACTCACCCGACGCGCACCTTCGCGTGACCGCCGATCGCGACAATCCACACAGTGCTGTCTGCTTCACCGTGATGATCCCGTCCTGCGCGGCGAGGATCCGCCGCACGCGGGCGAGGTCGGGGCCGCCCTGGTTGGTCGCACTCATAGTGATTGGACGCAGCACGAGCCAATCCGGTTCCCCGACACGCCGTCGAGGACCTGCCGTCAGGATCCGACGTCCACCGGTCTGGGCCCGCTATCTGTCGCGAATACTGCCGGTTCCCGTCTCAGTTGTCGCGGATTGTTCATGCCCAGCGACCAGATCCGCGACACCTGTCCACCAGATACAGCAGGGCCCCCGTGACTGCGTCACGGGGGCCCTGCTGTGTGGTAGCCCCGACGGGATTCGAACCCGCGCTACCGCCTTGAGAGGGCGGCGTCCTAGGCCGCTAGACGACGGGGCCCTAGGAACTGCTCGCTAGCGAGCTATTCAATTGTGAGGCACACGGGTATCCCCGGTGTATCTCGCTGGGGTACCAGGACTCGAACCTAGAATGGCGGTACCAGAAACCGCTGTGTTGCCAATTACACCATACCCCAAGGGTTTTCGGTCCCTCCGCGGCGAGCTCTCCGCGTCATTTCGAACCGTGGAGAAGATTACCAAGACCCTCCCCCTAAACGCCAAATCGGGTGGTCAGGAGGCTGCCGCGGCCACATCCCGGGCCTGCGCCAGGCGACGAAGGGACGTGGCGCGGCCCAACACCTCCATCGACTCGAACAGCGGCGGGCTGACCGCCGCACCGGTGACACCCACGCGCACCGGACCGTAGGCCTTGCGCGGTTTGAGCTCCAGACCGTCGATCAGCGCCGCCTGCAGCGCCGCCTCCAGCGCCGGTGCGGTCCACTCCGAGACGGCCTCACACGCGGCGATCGTGGCGTCCAGAACGGGCACTGCGTCGGCGCCGAGGTTCTTCGCCGCCGACTTCTCGTCGAAGGCGAACTCGTCGTCGGAAACGTACGCGAACTTGATCAGCCCCCACGCGTCACCAAGAACCTGCACGCGCGTTTGCACCAAGTCGGCGAGCGGCCGGAAGACAGCATCGTCGATCGGCTCGGCCAGGTGACCGTGCTCGACGAGGAAGTGGCGCAGCCGGCCGGCGAAATTCGCCGGGGCGAGACGGCGGATGTGCTCGGCATTGATCGCATCGGCCTTCTTCTGGTCGAAGCGCGCCGGCGCCGACTTCACATCACGCACATCGAAGGCCGCCGACATCTGCTCCAGCGTGAAGATCTCGTCCTCGGTGGGGCCATTCCAGCCGAGCAGCGCCAAGTAATTCAGCATGCCCTCGGGCAGCAGACCCCGGTCGCGGTGGTGGAACAGGCTCGACTCGGGGTCGCGCTTGGATAGCTTCTTGTTGCCCTCACCGGTCACGAACGGCAGGTGCCCGAACTGCGGGACGCCGTCGGCGATACCCAGCTCAGTCAGCGCCCGGTACAGCGCGATCTGCCGCGGCGTCGACGACAGCAAATCCTCGCCGCGCAACACGTGGGTGATCTTCATTAGCGCGTCGTCGACCGGATTCACCAGCGTGTATAGCGGATCACCGGTTGCCCGGGTCAAGGCGAAGTCCGGAACGGTCCCGGCCTTGATGGTGGTGGTGCCGCGGACCAGATCGTCCCAGCTGAGGTCCTCGTCGGGCATGCGAAGCCGAATCACCGGCTTGCGCCCGTCGGCGAGATGGGCGGCACGCTGCTCGTCGCTCAGGTCGCGATCGAAGTTGTCGTAGCCGAGCTTCGGGTCGCGGCCGGCCGCCCTATGCCGGGCCTCCACCTCGTCGGGAGTCGAGTAGGCCTCGTACGCGTACCCGGCTTCGACCAGCCGATCGACGACGTCGAGGTGCTGCTGCTTGCGTTGCGACTGCCGGTACGGGCCGTACGGGCCGCCGACCTCGGGACCCTCGTCCCAGTCCAGCCCGAGCCAGCGCAGGGCGTCCAGGATCGCCGCGTAACTCTCCTCACTGTCGCGGGCGGCATCGGTGTCTTCGATGCGGAAGACAAAAGTGCCGCCGTCGTGGCGGGCCTGCGCGAAGTTAAACAGCGCGGTGCGGGCCAAGCCAACGTGCGGGGTTCCGGTGGGTGACGGGCAGAAGCGAACGCGGACGGTCATGCCGGTCAGCGTAGTACGTCCCGGAAGAACTCGATCAGGGCGGCGTTGACGGCGGCGGGCTGTTCCAGATAGCCCCAGTGCCCGGCCTCGGCGATCTCCTGATACTGGGCACCCGGAATCGCCTCGCCGACTTCCCGCGCGAGGTGCACCGGGAGCGTCCGGTCATCGGCGAACCCGATCACCAGGCAGGGGCGGGTGATGCCCCGGTACGCGGCGAGCCGATTATCCTTGCGCTCGGGCAGGCCCATTTGCGCCCGGACGCCGGGCGCCCGGCGCTGGCCGCTGAATCCCACGATGTCGAGCCAGTCCTGCGCACTCCGGTCATCGGTGAGCGAATTCGGGGACAGGTTCGACTCCACCGTCACCGCCGCGTAGTACTCGTCGGGCAGCAGGGTGCCGCGATCGTACAAGGCGATCTCGCCAGCCGAAAACGCCGCGATGAGTGGCGTTTGGCGACCGTACGTACCCAGCATGACCGCACCCCGGACCAGGTCCGGCCGGGCCAGCGTGAGTTCCTGCGCAATCCGGGCGCCCAGCGAAGTGCCGACCACCAATGCCGGTCCGCCCAGGTGCTCGATCAGTGCCGCGGTATCCTCGACCATGTCGGTGAGGGTGAAACCTTCTGCGCATTCGCTCGTCGGCGCGATCCCTCGGTTATCGAAAGTCACGACGCGATAGCCCGCCTTGATCAGCGCGGGCTGCTGGTTGGCGTGCCAGACGCGACCCGGACTGCCCGATCCCATGATCATTACCACCAGCGGGCCCGCACCGGCGATCGTGTACGAGACGGTGATGCCGTTGCACTGCACGGTCAGCGGCTGCGCCGCCCCGGGCCGGGTCACTTCTCGACCACAGGGTTGGTCAGGGTACCGATACCTTCGACGGTCACCGCGACCGTCTGACCGGCGGCCATCGGCCCGACGCCGGCCGGCGTGCCGGTCAGGATCACATCGCCGGGCATCAGGGTCATCACTGCCGAAATCCACTCGATAATGTCGCCGACGCTGTGCAGCATCAGGGAGGTTCGGCTGGACTGGCGCTCCGCGCCATCGAGCGTGGTGGAGATCGCCAGGTCCGCCACGTCCAGATCAGTCTCGATCCACGGACCCAGCGGGCAGAAGGTGTCATAACCCTTGCCGCGGGTCCACTGACCGTCGGCCTGCTGCTGGTCGCGCGCAGTGACGTCGTTCGCGACCGTATACCCCAGGATCACCTTGTTCGCCTGCGCGGCCTTGACGTCCTTACAGGGACGGCCGATAACGACGGCCAGTTCGCCCTCGTAGTCGACCCGCTGCGACGACGGCGGGCGCACGATCGGCACCCCCGGCCCGATGATCGCGGTATTGGGCTTGAGAAAGATGACCGGGTTCTCCGGCGGGACCGATCCCATCTCGGCCGCATGATCGGCATAGTTCTTGCCGATGGCGATCACTTTGCTCGCCAGAATCGGCGCCAGCAGTCGGATCTGGTTCAGCGGCCAGATGCGGCCGGTGAACGTCGGCTCCCCGAACGGATGCTCAGCGATCTCCCGGGCAGTCTCGCTCCCCTGCTCGCCCTCAATAGCCGCGAAGGCCATCCCGTCCGGAGTTGCCACGCGCGCGAGTTTCATACCGGCCAGGCTAGCGCAGAGCGCCGCACTCCCACAGTCGAGCACCGCGTTTTATATACTGACACAATGATCCCATCAAATGGGAATGCAAGCGATGTTCCCGCCGCTACCCGACGGTGGGCCATCCTCGTCTGTGCGCTGATCGCCGCGATGACGGCAACCGCAGCCACCAGTGGCTTCGCCTATGTGCTCCCCGCGCTCACCGCCGACGGCATGACGCTGGCCACGGCCAGTCTGCTGGCGGCAGTCCCCACGGTCGGTATCACCGCCGCGATCATCGCGTGGGGTTGGGCACTCGACCGCTTCGGTGAGCGCCGCATTCTGCTGCTGTCCATGACAGTCACGTTGATCGGCACGGTGGGCGCGATGGCGGCAGTGACGGCCGGATCGCCACCCTGGGTGCTCGGGGCAGCGCTGCTCCTCGGCGGCATCGGTTCCGGTGCGGCCAACGGCGCCAGCGGGCGGATCGTCGTCGGCTTCTTCCCCGCCCGGCAGCGCGGCACCGCCATGGGTATCCGGCAGATGGCGCAACCGCTGGGCAT
>NZ_JBAQWU010000287.1:0-3303 GCF_049299075.1 Gordonia sp. (in: high G+C Gram-positive bacteria) | reverse complement strand
GTCCCATACGGTGTGGGGGTCGGCGCCGGTGCCTCGACCGGGTACGGACCCGGCTGGCGACCAAGTCCACGGGGTGGCCTGGCTGGCCGCGGTGAGCGCCCCCGCGGCGCCGAGAACGGCACCGCTTTTCAGCATTGTTCGGCGGCTGATTTCCTGCATTTTCCTGCTCCTGACCATCGCCCGACTCGAGGGAATGAAACAAATATGTATGAGTTGTAACATGCATAGTGCATGACTGTGAAGGCCGTCACAAGACTTTTGCGTGACGTAGCGTGGCAGGAAACCGACAGAAGGGGCGTTCCCGGTGGCAGCGGAAGCGATCGTGTCCGATGAGAGCACGGTGATCGAGCGGGCCCTGCGTCCGGCGCCGCCCGAGCCCGAGGACAAGACGCGGAGCCGGTTGCTGGATGCGGCTTACGAACAATTCTGCGAGACCGGTATCGCGCGTACCTCGATGGACGAGGTGGCTCGTCGGGCTGGCACTGCGCGCATTACGATCTATCGCAAATTCGACAGTAAAGACGCGCTGGTCGACGCGGTGATGGTGCGGGAGTTTCAGCGGTACTTCGGCGAGTTTGTGCTGGAGATGCGGGCCGCGGAGTCAATCGCCGACCGGGTCGTGGCGGGCTTCGTCACGTCGCTGCGCACCATCGGCCGCAATCGGCTCATTGCGCGGCTCTTGGAGATCGAGCCGGCGATGGTGCCCGGCGTGGTGGGCGGCGGCGATAGCCGCACGATGTTCCAGGTTCGCGATTTCGTGGCCCAGCAACTCCGTCGGGAACAGGATGCGGGCAATCTCGCGCCGGACGTATCGACGCAACTGGCTGCCGAGCTCCTGGTTCGGATCACCGGTTCGTTCCTGACCTCGCGGAGTGACCTTGTTTCCCTCGACGACGAGGCCGGGCTGATCGCGCTGGCGCGCGAGTTCATCCTTCCGCTCGTCGGGCTGGAGCCTTTTCGGCCGACCCATTGAGTGCCGGGCCGTGGTCTGGCACGATCGGCCGGTATGAAACACATCGGGGATTTTTGTAACGCACGACTCGTTGGCCTCCTACTTGGCGGGGCGCTGCTCGCCGGCGCACTGACTGCCGGGTCCGGCGACGCGCAGGCGGCGGCAGTGCCGACGCTCGCGGTCACCGCGTCGGGCAATGCCAACTGGCAAATCACGTACGACCGCGGGCGCGCGCCAGACGCTGCCCGCTGCTCGGTGCGCATCGGTGGACGCTCGACGACCCCGCCTGCGCAGGTACGCACGATGGTGCTGCGCGGTGCGACCGTGACCCCTGGTGCGCACCCCGTTCGGGTGCGATGCGGGCGTTCGGAGAGTCCGACGGTCTGGATTGTAGCTCCCCGGAACCAGCTCAACGACGTCGTGACCTGGGCATCAAACGGCACCGCGGGGATCTTCGGCTACTGAGACACATTTCATATTTTATGTATGTTACGGTTCTCTGGAACTTGTAACATTCGCCGGTCCGACGGGGGTCTCGATGGCGTTCGAACTGCCAGCCACTAAAGGGCCGGTACGCGATTTGCTGGTGGAAGCCGGGCACACGCTCGGCTTCGCACTGCAGTCGGTCGGTGCGACGGTGGTGTCGATATTCCGGTTCCGGCTCTCGATCAGCGAGACGCTGAATCAGACGGTCTTCATCGGACGGGTCAGCACGGGGCCAGCACTGCTGCTGATGATTCCGGTGGGGGTGTTCATCGCGGTCTCGGTCGGGGAGCTCGCGGGGAAGATCGGGGCTGGCGGCTACTCGGGTGCGGTGGTGGCGTTCATCATCGTCGGACAAGCCGCCGCCCTGGTCTGCGCACTCATGATGGCCGGTGTTGCGGGGTCGGCCATCTGCACCGATCTCGGCTCGCGCAAGATTCGCGAAGAGATCGACGCCTTGGAAGTGATGGGCATCAACGTCATCGTCCGGCTGGTGGCCCCGCGCATTGTTGCCGCGATCATCGTCGCCCTGGTGCTGTGTTCGCTGGTCACCGTCGTCGGTGTGGGCGCCTGCTACCTCTATCACCTCTACGTGCAGCACCTACCGGCCGGCGCCTTCATGGCGACCTTCAGTCAGTACGGGCGCACCAGCGACTTCGTCATGGCCCTGGTCAAAGCGGCGATGTTCGCGCTGCTGTCGACCATCGTCGCCTGCTTCAAAGGTCTCCACGCCCGCGGCGGGCCCAGCGGTGTGGCCGACGCGGTCAACGAGGCCGTCGTCATCGCCTTCGCGCTGGTCTTCATCTTCAACACCGTTCTCTCCGAGCTCTATTCGGTAATGGTGCCTGCGGTAGGGGCGTATTGATGGTGACCGTCGACTTCAGTTCCCGGGTGCGCAACAGCTACCAGCGGCGCCTCGTCCCCATCGGTGACGGCGTGGTTCGGTTCGGCGAGTACGTGACCTTCATTGTCCGCGCGATCGCCGCCGTGCCCTACACCTTGGTGCACTACCGCAAGCACGTGGTCCGCCAGGTGGCCGAGATGACGTTCGGCACCAAGTCGCTGCTGTCTGGCGGCGGCACGATGGGAATCGTGTTGGCGATGTCGCTGGCCGCGGCGATGATGCTCGGCGTGGAGACCTACCGCGGTCTGCAACTGGTCGGCATGACATCCCTGTCGGGGATGGTCGCCGCGATCGCCAATACCCGCGAATTGGCGCCGGTGGTGGTAGCCATCGCGCTCGCGGCGAAGGTCGGCACCGGGTTCACCGCACAGATCGGCGCCATGCGGATCTCCGACGAGATCGCCGCCCTCGATGTGATGGCCATCCGCTCGGTCCCGTTCCTGGCGACGACACGGATGATCGCCGCGATGGTCTGCGTCCTGCCGATCTACATGATCGGACTGCTGGCCAGCTACCTGGCAACGCGGCTGGTGGTGGTCTGGTTCAACGGTGAGTCGGCCGGCACCTACGACTACTATTTTCACCTCGCCCTGACGCCGTCCGACCTGGTCTATTCGGCGATTAAAGCGGTGGTCTTCGCCGCGATCGTCACCTTGGTGCACTGCTCCTACGGCTACTTCGCCTCGGGTGGTCCCGAGGGCGTCGGTCAGGCGGCCGGCCGGGCGCTGCGGACCTCGATTCTGGCGATCGGCATCTTCGACGTCATTTTCACCTTCGGGCTCTGGGGCCTAGTTCCGCAGATTCCAGGATTGGGGATTTAGGTGACAGTCATGCTTCCCGGACGGCCGGTATCGCGTCTGTCCTACACGTTGCGCGCGGCCATCGCCGCGATCCTAATTCTGCTGTTCTCCCTCTGGATGGTGGCGCGCAGCACCGGGGTGCTGCGCAGCGACCCGAAGGTGTA
>NZ_JBAQWU010000286.1:0-2912 GCF_049299075.1 Gordonia sp. (in: high G+C Gram-positive bacteria) | reverse complement strand
GTCATGTGAGGGTGTTCCTTCCGTTGGCTGCTCGGTCGTACTTGGCGAGATCGATCACCACGTCGTCGTTGACGGCGGAGACCGGGTCAGGTTGTTGGCGGGCCCGCAGGGCGTCAGCCGCTGCCCGGGCGGCGGGTCCGGGCGGGATGCGCTCCTTGCGGCGGTGCGGACGGCTGGTGTCGTGGCCGGCCAGGACGAGCTGCTCAAGCGCGATCACGTGACCGTGGTCGCGGACCATCACCCCGGCGCCGTCGGGTGCGAGCTCGTGGCGAGCGATCACGATCCCGCTGGGCGTGGCGATGTCGAGGTGCTGAGCGCCGAGCCGCTGCGACACGGTGACCTGGGCGCGTGCGAGCTCGGGCGGCACGGAGTAGAAGTTCCCCCGCCACGCGACCAGTGCCTGGGCCGACACGATCCGGTCTTCGGTGATCGTCGCGGGGAACGGCGTCGACGGGACCGGTGCGAGCGGCTCTCGTTCAGCGATCGTCAGGACGCTGGCCCGGCCGTCGACATGCGAGCGTCGCAGCCGTGCGTCGCCGCGGGTGGCGCACCACAGGTCCAGCGACGCCTGGGCTTCTTCGACGGTGACGTCGTCGGGCAGGGTCCGCCACCAGCGTTGCGCGGCGGTGTGGTTGGACTTCTCCACCACGCCCTTGCGGTTCCCCCGTCGTGGTGGGCAGATCGCGACCTGGACGCCGTAGTGCTTGGCGACCGCGGCGAAGGTCGCAGTCACCTTGCCGGACTCTGGGTGGCACACCGTGGTCATCCGGTCGAAGCGCCACTTCTTCGTCAGCCCGCCGAGCTTGCGGACCACCGCGTCCAGGCCGGCGACCAGGTGCGGCTGCTGCTCGGTAGCGGCGAGGTGGCCGCGCCACTTGCCGGAATGCGCCAGCGCCCCGACGAGCAAGTGCGCGTTCTTGCCCCAGCCCCAGTGCTCGGGCGGATCAGGGAGCTCGACCCAGTCCCACTGGGTCTCCTCACCGCGCGGGTGCGCGATGGGCGCGTTCGCCCGGCCACTCGTGGCGCTGCAAGGCTCGCAGTGTGGACGCAGACTCCGGACGCGGATCTGCCGGGTGAACGTCGGATACGACCGGTCGTAACCCAGCCCAGTGATCTCGTCGAACAACGTCACCGCCCACAGATGCGGGTCCTCCTTGAGGCGCTCGGTCAAGTCCCCGGTAGTGGTGTAGTGCTGCGTTCTCCTCGGTGAGGTGTCAGGCGGTCAGCGCGGGCAGGTCATCAGCTCCGATCTCGGGTTCGGTGTTGGGCACGATGTTCATCCGCGACCGGGCCAGGACGTCGAGTCCGAGGTAGCGGCGACCTTCGGCCCACTCGTCGGTCTGCTCGGCCAGGACGGCTCCGACGAGGCGGACGATGGCGTCACGGTTGGGGAAGATCCCGACCGCATCGGTCCGACGCCGGATTTCCTTGTTCAACCGCTCGGTCGGGTTGTTGGACCAGATCTGGGTCCAGATCTCCTTCGGGAAAGCGGTGAACGACAACAGATCGGCGCGGGCCCGGTCGAGGTGCTCGAACACGGCGGGTAGCTTCTCCTCGACATAGTCGAGCAGCCGGTCGAACTGAGCATCGACGGCCGTGGCATCGGGCTGGTCGTAGACCGAGTGCAGCATCGCCTTGACCGCCGGCCACATGTTCTTGGGTGTCACGCCCATCAGGTTGAACGCGTAGTGGGTGCGGCAGCGCTGCCAGGAGGTGCCGGGCAGGTTCGCCGCGATCGCTTCCCGCAAGCCTGCGTGGGCGTCGGAGGTAACCAGCCGGACTCCGGTCAGGCCGCGGGCGACGAGATCGGCGAAGAACTCGTTCCACGCGGCACCGGTTTCCGCGGTAGCGACACGCATCCCGAGAACCTCGCGGTGTCCGTCGTTGTTCACGCCAGCGGCCAGCAGCACCACGGCGTTGATGACGCGGCCGCCTTCGCGGACCTTCATCGTGAGCGCGTCGGCGGTGACGAATGTGAACGGGCCGGCATCACCGAGTGGACGGTGACGGAAGTCCTCGACGATCGAGTCCAGGTCGGCTGCCATCCGGGAGACTTGCGACTTCGACAGCCCGTCGATGCCGAGGGTCTTGACCAGCTTGTCCATTCGCCGGGTGCTGACGCCGGCGAGGTAGCAGTCGGCGACCACGGTGATCAGCGCGGACTCGGAGCGCTTGCGTCGTTCGAGGAGCCACTCGGGGAAGTAGGTGCCTTTGCGCAGCTTCGGGATCGCAACATCGATCGTGCCCACGCGCGTGTCGAGATCGCGGTGGCGGTAGCCGTTGCGCTGGCTGGTCCGCGACGAGGACGGGCGTCCCCATTCGGCGCCGACAACGGCATCAGCATCGGCACACAGCAGGGCGTTGATGATCGACTGGAGCAGCGATCGCATGAGATCCGGGCTGGCTTCGGCGAGGGCTTCGCCGAGCAGGCCAGCGGGGTCGACAATGTGTGGAGCGGTCATCGTGTGGTTTCCGTTCGAGAGAGCTGTGAGAGGTGAACTCGAAGGATCACGCGGTGGCCGCGTCGACGTCCGACGTACACGCCGGTGACGGGGACGATCGTGGCGACCGCGCTACACCACTATCGGGGACTCAACTCGGCGCTCGCGGACGTAGTCCACGAACGGCTCGAACGGATCCTCGCCGGCGGGCTTGCGTTCGCCGGCGACCCGCTCGCCGGCCAGATAGGCGCGGATGGTCTTGCGGTCGCGGCCCAGGTGCCGGGCGATCGCCGAGATCGTCCAGCCCTGCCGGTGCAACGCGTGAGCGTCGATGTCTTCCTCCCGTGTCAACATGGAAAGCGAGGGCTCCTTCGATAGACGGCTGGTGGTCAGAGACCGCCATCTTCGAAGGAGCCCCACCCGCTTCCGGTGGAGCCACAGGGTGGGGAATTTCAGTGAGCAGAACTGGGG
>NZ_JBAQWU010000285.1:0-1959 GCF_049299075.1 Gordonia sp. (in: high G+C Gram-positive bacteria) | reverse complement strand
GGCTGTCGGGTCACATGAGCCGCCGAAGTATCAGCGGTCTGCGGCGCCGACGTCGTTCACGCCGTTCGAGGCGCGGGTGCGTGAGTTGCTGGCCGAAACCCCGGATATGCCGGCGACGGTGCTGGCTGAGCGGGTGGGCTGGACCGGGTCGATCCGCTGGTTCCGGGACAATGTCAAACGGGTTCGCGCCGAAGGCACGCGGATCGATCCGGCTGATCGGCTGTCCTGGGCTCCTGGCGATGCTGCTCAGTGCGATCTGTGGTTCCCACCGTACAAGTTCGTGCTCGAGGATGGCTCGCGGTCGTTACTGCCGGTGCTGGTGATGGTTCCGGCGTTCTCCCGGTACATGTACGGCCGGATGATTCCCACCCGAACCAGCAACGACCTGCTGTTGGGGTCATGGGAGCTGCTGGGTCAACTCGGCCGGGTACCGCGCCGCCTGATCTGGGACAACGAGCCCGGGATCGGGCGCGGCAAACCCACCGAGGCCGCGGCGGTGTTCGCCGGGTCGCTGGCGACCAAGATCGTGTTGCTACGCCCACGTGACCCGGAGTCCAAAGGGATTGTCGAGCGCCGTAACGGGTTCTTCGAAACCTCGTTCATGCCGGGCCGCACGTTCAGCTCTCCACCCGATTTCAACGACCAGTTCACCGAATGGCTCGCCACGGCGAACCAGCGTGTGGTGCGTACCCTCAAGGCGCGCCCGGCCGATCTGTTGGCCGCCGACAAGGCGGCGATGCTGGCGTTACCGCCAGCGGTCCTGCACGTGGGCTGGCACAACCAGATCCGGCTGGGCCGGGATTACTACGTGCGCGTGGACACCAACGACTACTCGGTCGACCCCCGGGCCATCGGCGCCCGCGTGGATGTTTCGGCTGATCTGGAGACCGTGAAGGTCCGCCACGGCGACCGCGTGGTCGCTCTCCACCAGCGGCGGTGGGCTCGGCGCATGGTCGTCACCGATCCCGAACACGTGAGGATCGCCGGCACCCTGCGCACCGCGTTCGGCCAGCCCACTATCCGACCCGAGGCCGAGACCATGATGCGTGATCTGGCCGACTACGACCGGGCCTTCGGCCTGGACCCGAAGCAAGTGAGCCACCCATGAACCCACCGATCTCCGACAACGCCGCGATAATCAAACAGATCATTCATCTCGCTGCGGTCCTCAAAGCCCCGCGAATCACCGAATCGGCCGCCCGACTGGCCGACCACGCCCGCGATTCAGGCTGGACCCACGAAACCTATCTCGCGGCCGTCCTGGAACGCGAAGTCGCCGCCCGCAACGCCTCCGGCGCCCGACTCCGGATCCGCGCCGCCGGCATGCCCGCGACCAAAACAGTCGATGACTTCGACTTCGACCACCAGCCCACAGCACGTGGCCCGATCCAGGCACTGGCCTCCGGGGCCTATCTGGCCGAGCATCGCAACGTCGTGCTCCTCGGACCACCGGGCACCGGGAAAACCCACCTAGCCACCGCACTCGGAATGGCCGCCTGCCACCAAGGACACCGCGTCCTCTTCGCCACCGCCACCGAATGGGTAACCCGGCTCAGCGAAGCACACGACCGAGGACGGCTCGCAGCTGAGCTGGCGCGTCTGCGTCGATACGGACTGATCATCGTCGACGAAGTCGGCTACCTACCCTTCGAACAAGACGCCGCGAACCTGTTCTTCCAGCTGGTCTCATCCCGCTACGAACACGCCTCACTCATCCTCACCAGCAACCTGCCATTCAGTTCCTGGGGCACCGTGTTCGGCGACCAAGTCGTCGCCGCAGCGATGATCGACCGCATCGTCCACCACGCCGACGTCATCGCCCTCAAAGGAGCGTCCTACCGGCTACGCGACCGAGGCCTGGAAACACTCCCCAGCATCAAAGCCGAACAAGAAAACCTAGACTAGAGACTGTTCACTTTTGGACCGCCGAAACCGTTCAGGTTTCGACCGCCGCCGACA
>NZ_JBAQWU010000284.1:0-1854 GCF_049299075.1 Gordonia sp. (in: high G+C Gram-positive bacteria) | reverse complement strand
CCCTCGATGAGCTCCATGACCAGAAACGGGTGCCGTGCGTCGGCGCCCTGGTCATAGACGGCGACCAGGCCGGGATCCTTCAGCCGGGCGACGGTGCGGGCCTCGCGCTGGAAGCGGGTCAGGAATTGCTCGTCGCCGGCATAGCGAGAATCCATCACCTTGACGGCGACCGGACGGTCGAGCCGGGTGTCGAGACCGCGGTACACCGTCGAGGTGCCGCCGCTGGCGATCTTCGCCTGGATCAGATAGCGGCCGTCCAGCAAGGTGTTGTCCAACGGGTCCACCGTCGCGGCTTCGGCCCGCTGCCGATGCGGGCCGGCCGGGCCGGGCGGATGCGCTTGGGCCACGGGGCCATCGTAGGTGCGACGCCGTGATTGGGCGGAAGAACACGGCCTGTTGCCTCGCGTCAAGATGCCCGCGAAGACTGATTCGTTGACTCATCCAAAGATGCCCGCGTGGCGGGGGCTTTTTTGGCCGGTCCAGCCTTGCTGGTGGTGATGGTGAGTAGCTCTGTGGTCAGGGCCTGGATTTGGCGTTGCACGGCGGCTGGGTTGATGCCGCTGTAGGTGTCGGCGAGGATCGCCTTGTCCTGGGCGCAGACCGCCTGGTGACGTTCGGCGCGGCGGTGCGGGGTGGTGGCGGTGTCGTACTTCTTGGACACTTTCGCGCCGTCGCGGACCTTGGAGATGAGTTTCTGCTGCGGGTAGAAGTAGTTGGTCAGCAGTGACTGCAACGCCCAGATCTTGTTGAGCAGCAACAGTTCTGCGCTCGTGTCGTAGCGGTGGTAGCCGACCACGGTGCGCACGATGGCCCAGTTCTTCTGCTCCACGTGGCAGCCGTCGTTGGAGTTGCCCGGCCGTGAGCGGGTGAAGGTGATCTTGCGCTGCTCGCACCAGGCTAATAGGTGATGGTTGATGAACTCACTTCCGTTGTCACTGTCTACGCCCAGGATCGGGAACGGCATGATCTTGGCGATGTCGTCCAGCGCCGCGAGCACCCATTTACGGGCCTTGTTGGGCACGCTGCGGTTCTCGGTCCACCCGGTGGCGATGTCGGTGACGGTCAGCGTGTAGGCGTGCTCACCGGCGGCGTTGCCGCCCTCGTGGCCGACCAGGTCGATCTCGACGAACCCCGGCCTGGCGTCGTCCCAGTCCGCCCAGGTCCGGATCGGGATCTGGGATTTGAGCAGGGACCCCGGCTTGGTGTGGCTGCGACCCTTCAACTCGTGGCGCTTACGCTCGGGGGCCAGGCGGCGGTCGATGGTGGCCGCCGACATGGCGACCAGCAGCGCCGCGGTGTCGTCATCGATGACCAGCTCGCCGAACCGGCGCAAGATCGCCACCAGCTCGTCGAGCATCGGCGCCAGCCTTTTGCCGGCGGGCATGCCCAGCACCGCCCAGCAGAAGATCAGCGCCGCAATAACTTTCGGTCCATACTTCGGTGGCCGCAGCGGTCGCTGCTTAACAACTCGTGGCCGCAAGACGCCACGCAGTGCCTTGCGCGCATGATCGCGATGCCACCCCGTGGTGGCGCACAACTCATCGAGGATCTTCGCTTTACCGGCCTTGTCCGCCCGCTTGTAGCGGGTCGCGATCGCTTTCGTCACGGCCTTGCGCTCTGCCATCGTCAATCCCATCCTCCGGCGGTAGCGCAACCCCCGCTCTGACGTTCGGACGACACGCCGCACGCGGGCATTCTCAGACGAGTCAACGAAGGGGGCTACGCGGGCATTTTGGATGAGTCAACGCGCGGGGTGGCGCACCGCTCGCTCGTCCGGCGAACATGTCAGTGAACGTATGGTCGCTGCGGCCGGCGTCGGGCGGCGGACGTCGCCGGTCCGGGTCAGGATGCTTT
>NZ_JBAQWU010000283.1:0-2455 GCF_049299075.1 Gordonia sp. (in: high G+C Gram-positive bacteria) | reverse complement strand
CAGCGGGCCGACCGAGATGGCCGCGGCCAGCAGCAGGGCGGCGAAGAAGATCGCGGTGGGCCCGATCAATTCGCGCGTGGACAGGCGCGGTCGCTGCTCAGGCATGCGGTCCAGCTTAGGCGGTGCCGCTGCCCGGTCTATACCCTGGTGGGCGCCATGACGACCGCTACGACTGCCCCGGACTACCGGCGCTACTTTCCGCAGTTGGAAGGTATGCGCGCGGTGGCGGCGCTGGGTGTGCTGACCACGCATGTGGCATTCCAGACGCGGGCCGTCGAGTGGCCGGTGCTCGGGCCGATCTTGGGGCGGCTCGATTTGGCCGTCGCTCTGTTCTTCGCCCTGTCCGGGTTTCTGCTGTGGCGGTCGTATGCGGCCGCTGCCCGCCGCAAGGAGGTCCCCGCACCCCGGCCGGTGCGCTATCTGCGGCACCGGTTTGTCCGGATCTGGCCGGCGTACACGGTGGCGATCGTCGCCGTGTTTCTGCTGCTACCGCAGGCCCGCGGCGCCTCGCTGCAGGTGTGGTTCGCCAATGTGACGTTGACGCAGGTCTTCTTCCCGCTGACCCTCGCCCCCGGACTCACCCAGATGTGGAGCCTTTCGGTGGAGGTCGCGTTTTATCTGCTGCTGCCGATCATCGGCTACGCCGTACTGGCACTGCGGGGAGAGCGTGCCCGCTGGCGCATCCCGTTGTTACTCGGTCTGGGGGTGGCCAGTCTCGGGTGGGCCTGGGTGGTGTCGGCGCTGGGTCTGCCCGACGGCGTCGAGGGCAAGAACTGGGTTTTCGGGCATCTGCCGTGGTTCCTGGCCGGACTGATCCTGGCGGAACTGTCGGCGAGTATCGAACTGGACGCGCGGCCGTCGGGGGCGGCCCAGCGCGCCTATGCGCTGTCGGCTCACCGTCCGCTGATGCTGGTGGTGGCTGCGGTCAGTTACGGACTGTCGTGTACGCCGCTGGCCGGCCCGGTCGGAATGGGCGATCTGGGGAACTGGCAGTACGTCGGCAAGATCGTGCTCGGTGCGATCGCCGCCTACGCGATTATCGCGCCGCTCGTCTGCGCCCCGGGTCCGTTCCGGTTCCTCAACTCGGGACCGATGATCGTTGCGGGCAAGTGGTCGTACGCCATCTTTATTTGGCATGTCGCGGTACTGACCTGCGTCTTCGGTCTCTTCGGGATCGCCGCGTTCGACGGCCAGTTCGCCGCAGTCTGGATGGCGACCGTCATCCTCACGCTCGGCGTCTCCGCGGTGAGTTACGCATACGTCGAAGACCCGTGCCGTCGTTGGCTGGTCCGCTGGGAACGGCGACGATCTGGGCGCTCTGTGCCCGAGTCGGTGTCGGTGGATCAGGCGGCGAAGCAGAGTCCGCCGCTGCCGTAGCCGCGGGTGACCCGGACCCTCGCGGTCTGGGACTTCTCGCCGTTCTGCACCGCGTAGATGCGGCGCAAGCCTTCGCGCTGCGGCCACCAGGTCACTGCGGCATTCGCGCCGCTGGCCATGGCGCGACCGATCAACAGGGGCGGATATCCGGGGCCTTTCCAGTCGTAGAAGCTGACCAGGCCCGACGCGTTGACCGGCACGGTCAGACTGTACGAGCAGCCGACGCCGTGGTTGGTGGAGAAGAAACCGATCCCCTGCCCCGGATCGGGGCGGCCCTGCGGTGCGGCCTCGGCGGGCGCCGCGGGCAGCGCAAGCGCGAGCGCGGCGAAGCTGGTGACGACGGCGGCAGTGATTCGCGACTTCATGCCGGACATTGTGCCCTGTGCGCCCGAACCGATCCAGTAGTCACCCAGAATCGGGGCCGTAGCCGGGCGCCGGAGCTACCCCATCATCCGGTGCTCGACCGGGTAGCGGCACCATCGTCCCGGCGATGAGGAAGGCGAGCGCGCACAGTGCAGCGAACTGCGGTCCGGCATCGTGTCCGGTGTATGGCAGCCCGGAATGCCACGGCCCGACAGCAAGCAGGACGGTGGCCAACGCCATCGCGCCGAAGACCATGATCACGCGAGCACGGCGCACCAGGCCGGCGGTGAGTCCGCTGGCGATCGCGGCCACTGCCACCCCCCACCAGCCGCCGAGCAGCCACGCCGTACCAAACCCGGCGATGCCGGCGACGATCTGCGCGGTCATGCTGCGACGGCTTGCGGGTTCCGCGACGACCTCGTCATCGCGCCGTGCGGCGTCGCCGATGCCGGGTGAGCCTGATTGCGCGCGACCTGGTCCACGAGGTCCGACCCGCCAAGCGGCGGCGAGAAAGAGGAGTCCGACGAGCGCCAGGCCGATCAGCAACGACCACCGGTACGGGCCGTCGAGATCAAAGGTGAGGACGACGGTGCCGCCCAGCCCGGCCGGGATCACCCAACCCTGCTGCCACCCGTCCACCACCACGGGTGTCAATTCGGTGCCGTTCAGTCGCGCGTGCCAGCCGCGGTTGGTGCTCTCCGGGATGGAGAGGAGC
>NZ_JBAQWU010000282.1:0-7462 GCF_049299075.1 Gordonia sp. (in: high G+C Gram-positive bacteria) | reverse complement strand
CCTCGGCCGCTGGGCCCTCGACCAGCAACCGCCGCCCAGCCACGGCTCCCTCTAACGCCCTTCTCCCGAACGGAAACGACATGTCCCTGAAACTCCACTGGTTCCTCCCCACCTACGGGGACTCGCGATCCATCGTCGGCGGCGGCCACGGACTCCCCGCCGGCGCTGCCCACGGCGACCGCGATGCCTCCATCGGGTACCTCAGCTCCATCGGCCGGGCCGCCGAGACGTTCGGCTTCACCGCAGCGCTCACCCCGGCCGGGGCCTGGTGCGAGGACGCCTGGCTGACCACCGCGATGCTGGCACGCGAGACCGAACGGCTCGGTTTCCTCGTCGCCTTCCGGCCGGGTCTGGTGAGCCCGACGCTGGCCGCCCAGATGGCGGCGACCTTCAGTAAGCATGCGCCCGGCCGGATCCTGCTCAACGTCGTCACCGGCGGTGAGCCGATCGAGCAGCGTGCCTACGGCGACCATCTCGACAAGGTCGCGCGCTACGAGCGGACCGACGAATTCCTGACTATCGTGCGCGGTCTGTGGCGCGGCGAGACTGTCACCTATCGTGGCGCTCACCTCGAGGTTCAGGACGCGCAACTGGCGAGCGTGCCGCTGCCGACCCCACCGATCTACTTCGGCGGATCATCGCCGCAGGCCGGTCCGGTCGCCGCCCGGCACAGCGACGTCTACCTGACCTGGGGCGAACCCGAAGCAGCCGTCGCCGCGAAGATCGCCTGGATCCGCGAGCTGGCCGCCGAGCAGGGCCGAACGGTCCGCTTCGGCATCCGCCTGCACGTGATCACCCGGGACACGGCCGAACAAGCATGGGCCGAAGCGGGCACTTTGCTGTCGGCAATCGACCCGGCCACGGTCGACGCCGTACAAGCCGGTTTGGCCAGAAGTGAGTCAGTGGGCCAAGCGTCGATGCGCGCCCTCCATCAACGGCATCGCAGCGACGGCACATGGCGCGATCCGCGCGCGCTGGAGATCAGCCCGAACCTCTGGGCCGGCGTCGGCCTGGTGCGCGGTGGCGCAGGTACCGCGCTTGTTGGCAGCCACAGCGAGGTCGCCGATCTGATCGAACGCTACGCCGAGCTGGGCGTCTCCGAGTTCGTCCTGTCCGGCTACCCGCATCTGGAGGAACTGTACTGGTTCGGCGAGGGCGTGATCCCGCAACTCGCCCGCCGCGGGCTGTTCGATGGTGCCGCGCCACGCCCGTCGGCGGCCATCGGCCAGCCGTTCCTGGCCGAAGCCCGATGAGCGGCCCGAGCAGCGCAGTCTCGTCCGCGGCCCCGGTCGACGATCCGCGCGCCCTCCGGCAACTCTTCGGGCACGTGCCGTCCGGACTCGTCACCGTCGCCGCCATCGGTGCCGACGGCCCGGTCGGCGTCGTGGTCTCGTCGTTCACCTCGGTCTCGCTCGATCCGCCTTTGGTGTCGGTGAACATCGGACGGTCGTCCTCGACGCTTCCGGTTCTGCGCGCGGCGAGTCGGTGGGGCCTGAGTGTGCTCGCCGAAGACCAGGGACCGGTCGCCGACCGCTTCCGCCTGCCCGCTGCCGAACGCTTTCGCGACCTGGATTGGATCACCGACAGCGGCGGCGCCGTCCACGTCGTCGGCGCCGTTGCCACCTTGACCACGACCCCGGTCAACGTGATTGCCGCCGGTGACCACGACATCGCGATCCTCGCTCTCACCGACTACACCCACCCGGCAACCGCCGGCCAGCCACTGGTCTTCCACCGCAGCCGCTTTCACCGGCTCGACCGCTCGTCCCCCAAGGAGATACTCCGATGACATCCCCCGCTCGGATCCACCCCGCACCCCTGCGCCTCGCCGTTCACTATGACGCCGGCTGGGTCGAACTCACCGCACCGGGCGCCCCCGCAAACGAGGTGGTCCGGCTGCGCACCGGCAGCCTGCACGAGGCCGCCCGGCAGGCCGCTCAATCGGCGACACCGGCGTTCGTCGACATCGACGTTCTGCTCGCCGGCTCGGTCAACGAAGCGTTCCTGGCCTTCACCGACCAGCGCCCCGGGTGGTCGCCGGGGCTTCGCGCCGAGGTGATCGTGCACCCGGGTACTCCGTCGACCTTGGCCGGACTGCTGTGGGACATCTGGGCCGCCCGCGTCGCCGACGGCGTCACCCTGCATGCCACCGACCCACATGCGCTCACCGCGAGGCTGCTCGACGAGGTGGTCCCCCTCCTGGCCCGCCGCGGCCTGCACGTGGACGTCCGCACCCCGGCCGCCGCCTGACGCACCACCACCGACTACTCCGCCCGCCGCCGCTCATCTCGGTCTCGCACCCTCGATCGGCGGCGCGAGACCGAGACGAGGGTGTCCGGTCCCCCGATTCAGGGGGCATCAGCCGATGGCGATGCCCAGCTTCGGCAACCACGTGATCAGGATCGGGATCAGTTCACCGCGCTCGAGCATGGCCCACGTCCAGCGGAGCACCTCGATGCCGGCACGGCGGAACCGGTCCTCGCGTTCCTTCTCCCGGATCACCGCATCGTGCGGAGTCTCGCCCGGGCGCAGCAGGCCGCGATACTTGACGCGCCCGTCGAACTCGCCGACGAGTACACCGTCCCAGTCGAAGTCGGGAATCTGCGTGTGCCCCTCGAGGAGGTAGTGCCGCTGCAGGATCGGTAGCGGCAGTTCCGCGTCGATCATCTGCGCCCGGCTCCACGATTCACCCACCGACTCGGCCAGCGGGTTCCCGTGCTCCACCGCACGTCGGGCCACGCGGATCCCCTCGAACTTCCGCCCGGCCAGCGCGTCGAGGAGTTCTTCCCGGGTGACGCCGCGCCGCAGCACCGCATCGACGACGGTGAGTGCTTGTGCAAAGTTTCCCATCGCCGCCACGTCGATCGCGGTACGTCGCAGGCTGGTCACCGCAATACCGTCGACCTCGACGACGTCGTCGGCTGGCACCCCGCCCGCATGCCGGTACCGGCCGCCGCGGAGGGAGCTGCCGCCCCGGCCACCGCGGATCACATGCACCGTGCCGCGGTCCGGTCGCAAGAGCGGCAGTCTATGCATCGCGGCGGCCGAGTGATGGCTCAGTGGCGCCTCGCCCGCGCGCGTCGACGTGGCACCGGCGATGCACGCGAGACGGTAGTACTCGTCCTTCCCCTGCTCGGTGCGCGCGACATCGGCCGCCTGCGGCACCATGAACACGCCGGGAGTGAGCCGGACCAGGCTCTTGGCCGCCAGCGCGTAGCCAAGCTGGTCGTCGGACAGGCCGGCCTTGAGCGCGGCAGTCCGGCGGATCAGGCCGTATCGGTCGCGGGACACGTCGTCGAGTCGAATCGTCATGACCTGAGCGAACGTGACCGGCCCGGCCCCCACCACCCCACCGTCCACAGGCACGCCAGCGGCGCCGCAGTTGTGCACAGATCGTCGCCGGACCGCCGATTCCCGCCCCTGGCGGCCGGGCATCTGAGCACCCGAGCTTCGCCGCTGGTCTCGGTCTCGCCCCCTCGATCGGGGGCGCGAGCCTGAGCCCGGGGTGCTCAGTACCCCGAATCAGGGGGCGACAGGCGCCGGCTACTCCGCGAAGGCCTCGATCGAGGGGCAACTGCACACCAGGTTCCGGTCGCCGAAGGCCTGGTCGATACGGCGCACCGACGGCCAGATCTTGGCGCGGGCGCCCGCCGACGGCAGACCGGCCGGGTAGACGGCCGTCATCCTGTCGTAGGCCTTGTCCCATTCGGTGGCGAGGCATTCGGCGGTGTGTGGCGCACCGGCGAGCGGATTGTCGTCGACCGCCCAAGTGCCGTCAGCTACCTTGGCGATCTCGCCCCGAATCGCGATCATCGCGTCGATGAAGGCATCCACCTCGGCGAGGTTCTCGCTTTCGGTGGGCTCCACCATCAGGGTGTTGGCCACCGGGAAGCTCATCGTCGGCGCATGGAAGCCATAGTCGGCCAGGCGCTTGGCGACGTCGTCGACACTGACGCCGGTCGCCTTGATCAGATCACGCAGATCCAGGATGCACTCGTGAGCGACCCACCCGCTCTTATCGGTGTAGAGCACCGGGAAGTGGTCGTTGAGCCGGCGGGCGATGTAGTTCGCCGAGGCGATCGCGGTGAGCGTGGCGCGGCGCAGGCCGTCGGCGCCCATCATGGCGATATACGCGTACGTGATCGGCAGGATCGACGCCGAACCATAGGGCGCAGCCGAGATCGTGATTCCGGTATCCGGCAGTTCGCTGGCCAGCGGGTGGCTCGGCAGGTACGGCGCCAGGTGCTCGCGCACCGCCACCGGACCGACACCCGGTCCGCCACCGCCGTGCGGGATACAGAACGTCTTGTGCAGGTTGAGGTGCGAGACGTCGCCACCGAACCGGCCCGGACGGGCCAAGCCGACCAGTGCGTTCAGGTTGGCCCCGTCCACGTACACCTGACCACCGGCGTCGTGCACTGCCGCGCAAATGTCGGCGACTTCATCCTCGAAGACGCCGTGCGTCGACGGGTACGTGATCATGATGCCGGCCAGTTCCGCGGCGTGCTTGGCGATCTTCTCGCGCAGATCATCGATGTCGACATCGCCGTTCTCCCGGGTACCAACGACGACGACCCGCATTCCCGCCATCACCGCGGAGGCCGCATTAGTGCCGTGTGCACTCGACGGGATCAGGCAGATGTCGCGCTCGGTATCGCCGTTGGCGAGGTGGAATTTACGGATCGCCAACAGTCCGGCGTACTCGCCTTGCGAGCCGGCGTTTGGCTGCAGGCTCACCCGGTCGTAGCCGGTGATCGCCACAAGCCAATCTTCCAGCGTGGTGATCAGTTCGCGGATGCCGACCGTGTCTTCCAGCGGCGCGAACGGATGCAGGCCACCAAACTCCGGCCACGTGATGGGTTCCATCTCGGTGGTGGCATTGAGCTTCATGGTGCATGAACCGAGCGGGATCATGCTGCGGTCGAGGGCGATATCTTTATCCGACAGCATGCGCAGGTAGCGCAGCATCGTGGTCTCGGTGCGGTAGTCGCCGAAGGCGGGGTGATCCAGGAAATCAGTGGTGCGATTGGCGATGTCGCTGGCGAAACTGGCGGGCGCTCCGTCCGGCGTGCCGCCTGCGCTCAGCTCCGTCGCCGCGAAGACGCTCAGTACATCGGCGATATCGGCCTCCGACGTCGTCTCGTCGCACGCGATGCCGATGCGATCGCCGTCGATCAGTCGCAGGTTGATGCCGTACTCGGATTTGGCGGTGGCAACCAGTGCCACAGCGTCCCCCGGAACCTCGACGACGACGGTATCGAAGAAGGCGGCGTGGGCGACGGTGCGCCCGGCGGCGATCAGCCCGTCGGCGAGGGCAACGGCCCGGCGGTGGACGCGCTCGGCGATCGCTTTCAGCCCGTCCGGCCCGTGGTAGGAGGCGTACATGGCGGCGAGGACGGCCAGCAGCACCTGAGCGGTGCAGATGTTGCTCGTCGCCTTCTCCCGGCGAATGTGCTGCTCGCGGGTCTGCAAGGCGAGTCGGTAGGCGAGGTTGCCGTCGGCGTCTTTCGAGATGCCTACGAGACGGCCCGGCATTTGACGAGTCAGCTTGCTACCCACGGCCAAATAGCCAGCGTGGGGGCCACCGAAGCCCATCGGCACACCGAAGCGCTGCGTGGTGCCAAAGACGACGTCGGCGCCCTGTTCACCGGGCGGGGTGATGAGCGTGGCCGCCAGCAGGTCGAGACCGGCGGCGACCAGCGCGCCCCGCTCGTGCGCGGCGGCAATGATCGGCGCCAGGTCGACGACCTTGCCGGACGCGCCGGGAATCTGAACGATCACCCCGAAGAACTCGCCCTCGGGCAGCCCGACCGCGGCCGCCGCGGGATCGAGCTCGGCCTCGAGCACCTCGATGCCCAGCGGTTCGGCGCGGGTGTCGATCAGCGCCCGGGTCTGCGGGAACAGGTCGGCATCGACCACGACGCGCGGCGACGTGGACTTACTCGCCCGCCGGAGCAACGTCATCGCCTCGGCAGCGGCGGTGGCCTCATCGAGCATGGAGGAATTGGCCACCTCCATGCCGGACAGTTCGCCGACCATGGTCTGGAAGTTCAGTAGCGCCTCCAGGCGGCCCTGGCTGATCTCCGGCTGGTACGGCGTATACGCGGTGTACCAGGCCGGATTCTCGACGATGTTGCGTTTCAGTACAGCCGGGGTGTGCGTGTCGTAGTAGCCGAGGCCAATCATGCTGCGGGCCACGGTGTTCTTGCCGGCCAGCTCGCGCAGGTGCGCGGTGGTGTCGGCTTCACTCAGCGGCGCGTTCAGCGCGGCGAGCGCTCCATCCTCCGAGGCAATCGCGGCCGGCACTACCTGAGTGGCCAGCTCGTCAAGGGAGTTGACCCCCAGGACGGCAAGCATCCGGGCGGTCTCGTGCGCATCAGGACCCAGGTGGCGGGCGACGAATTCTCCGTGGAACTTCGCATCGGTCATGGCGGGACGGCCTCGTCTCGTCGGTCCGGGCACACGCCCAGACGTAGGGCCCTCCCCCTCTGTCCTACCGCGACGTGCGCGATGCCTGAGAGATTCGGCGCGAGGCCACCCGCAGGGGCGACGCCGTGCCTTTCACCGTGGGCGGACGAGCGTACCCGTCACTTTCCAGAGGCGCCGACAGCTGCCACGGTCCGGGGGCCTGAGAGTTTGACGGAGAGGTGTTGCTCCTTCGGCGGTCTCGACCGGCGAGACGCTCTCCCGCAGCGCAGCGGCGCGTGGCCAACTATACGCGCTACGCACTACCGGCGAGTTAGCCGGTCCGGCGCGCGCGATCCTTGCGGCGTGCGGCCAGCTCGTCTTCGGGAGATTCTGCGGCGGTGCCCCCATCGGCACGCTCGGCGGGAAAATCGGCGATGGTACCGGTCAGTTCGCGCATAGCGCCCGACACTGCGATGCCGAAGACGCCCTGGCCACCCTGCAGCAGGTCGACGACTTCTTCGGCGGAGGTGCATTCATAGACGGTGGTGCCGTCGGAGAAGAGGGTGATCCGGGCCAGGTCCTCCACACCGCGCTGACGCAGATGGTCAACGGCGACGCGGATGTTTTGCAAGGAGATACCGGTGTCAAGCAGACGCTTGACGATCTTCAGGACCAGGATGTCCTTGAATGAGTACAGGCGCTGGCTGCCGGATCCGGCCGCACCGCGGATCGACGGAACCACCAGCGACGTGCGGGCCCAGTAGTCGAGCTGCCGGTAGGTGATGCCCGCGATCTGGCAGGCGCTCGGCACGCGATAGCCGACCAATTCGTCGGGCACCGTGTCGTTCGGAAACAGACCCGGTACCACCTCGTCGAGACCGCCCTGTACGGGTGCAGTCACTCGGGCTTCGAGCGTGTCCTGCTGATCGTCCACGGTGTCTCCCTCATGCAACGCTAGGACTCAAGAAGAAGCGGTCCTTGTTCGAGGATACTCCGCCGAGCCGATTCAATGTGCCGCACCGCCCGCAGCGGCGTTGACATTGAACCTAGAGAC
>NZ_JBAQWU010000281.1:0-7199 GCF_049299075.1 Gordonia sp. (in: high G+C Gram-positive bacteria) | reverse complement strand
AACCTACCCAGGCCGCCATCCGGGTGACCGGCGGCGGGGAGAGCACTACCGCGCTGGTCCAGCTCGCGCTGCGCACCGGACGCCAGGTTCGGCTCGGCTACGTCGACGCGCACGGGAGCGCCAGCCGTCACATCGTCACGCCACGCGCCCTGTCGGCCGGGCAGCTCCTCGGCAGTTCCGGCGCCGACGAGAATGCGCGATTCTCGCTGTACCGGATCACCAGCCTGGAACTCTTGTAAGCCCAGTAGGCACAATGGACAGGTGACTGACGGACCCCTTATCGTCCAATCGGACAAGACTGTACTGCTGGAGATGGACCACCCGCAGGCTGGTGCCGCACGCGCGGCGATCGCGCCCTTCGCCGAACTCGAGCGCGCACCCGAGCACGTCCACACCTACCGGGTGACACCGCTGGCTCTGTGGAACGCCCGCGCCGCCGGGCATGACGCCGAGCAGGTGGTCGATGCGCTCGTCACCTTCTCGCGCTATCCGGTACCGCAACCGCTGCTCGTGGACATCGTCGACACCATGGGCCGGTTCGGGCGGCTGCAACTGGTGAAGAACCCCGCGCACGGACTGATGCTGGTCTCCCTGGACCGCGCAGTGCTCGAAGAGATCCTGCGAAATAAGAAGGTGGCGCCGATGCTCGGTGCACGCCTCGACTCGGACACCGTCGTGGTGCACCCGTCCGAACGCGGGCGACTGAAGCAGGCTCTCCTCAAGATCGGCTGGCCCGCCGAGGATTTCGCCGGGTACGTCGACGGCGAGGCGCATGCGATCAGCTTGGAGCAGGACAACTGGGAGTTGCGCGACTACCAGCAGTTGGCCACCGACTCGTTCTGGGCGGGCGGCTCGGGCGTGGTGGTGCTGCCCTGCGGCGCAGGCAAGACGATGGTGGGCGCGGCCGCGATGGCGAAGGCACAAGCGACCACGCTGATTCTGGTGACCAACACCGTCGCGGGCAGGCAGTGGAAGCGTGAACTGATCGCGCGGACCTCCCTCACCGAGGACGAGATCGGCGAGTACTCCGGCGAGCGCAAGGAGATCCGCCCGGTCACCATCGCGACCTATCAGGTGATGACGCGCAAATCGAAGGGCGAGTACCGCAACCTCGACCTCTTCGACTCCCGCGACTGGGGCTTGATCATTTACGACGAGGTGCACTTGCTCCCGGCTCCAGTGTTCCGGATGACCGCAGATCTCCAGTCCCGTCGTCGGCTCGGACTGACCGCCACGCTCGTCCGCGAGGACGGTCGTGAAGGCGACGTGTTCAGCCTCATCGGCCCCAAGCGCTACGACGCCCCCTGGAAGGACATCGAAGCGCAGGGCTGGATCGCTCCGGCCGACTGTGTAGAAGTGCGGGTGACCATGTCCGACGAGGAGCGGCTGCAGTACGCCGTCGCCGAGGCCGACGCCAAGTACAAGCTCTGCTCCACGGCACACTCCAAGCTGCGCGTGGTGCGCGCGATCCTGGCGCAGCACCGGGGGGCCCAAACCCTGGTGATCGGGGCCTACCTCGATCAGCTCGAAGAACTCGGCGCGGCGCTTGACGCGCCAGTGATCCAGGGAGCAACGCGTAACGCCGAGCGCGAGAAGCTCTTCGATGCCTTCCGACGCGGCGAGATCACCACTTTGGTGGTGTCGAAGGTCGCGAACTTCTCCATTGATCTCCCCGAAGCTGCTGTGGCAGTTCAGGTTTCAGGCACTTTCGGATCCCGACAGGAGGAAGCCCAGCGTCTCGGTCGCCTACTCCGACCGAAGGCCGACGGCGGGCAAGCGCACTTCTACTCCGTGGTCTCGCGAGACAGCCTCGATGCCGACTACGCGGCGCACCGACAGCGATTCCTGGCCGAGCAGGGCTACGCGTACCGCATTATCGACGCCTCCGATCTGCCCATGGTGGACTGACGCCATGGCTCTGGTGCAACGCCTACAGCCGTTCGCGACCACGATTTTCGCGGAGATGTCGGCGCTGGCGCTCGCCCACGACGCGGTGAACCTCGGCCAGGGTTTCCCCGATACCGACGGACCCGCCGCGATGCTCGCGGCGGCGCAACGGGCGATCGCCGACGGGCACAACCAGTACCCGCCGGGCATCGGGATCGGCGAACTGCGCGAGGCGATCAGCGCGCAGCAGGCCCGCGACTACCATCTGCACTACGACCCCGATACGCAGGTGCTGGTGACCGTTGGTGCCACCGAGGCGATCGCCGGTGCCGTGCTCGGCCTGGTGGAGCCGGGCCGCGAAGTGATTCTGATCGAGCCGTACTACGACTCCTACGCCGCCACGGTTGCTCTGGCTGGCGCGCGGCGGCGCACCGTGCCGCTCGTGACCGATGGCAACGGTTTCCGCCTCGACCTCGATGCGCTGCGCGCGGCGTTCGGACCGGACACCGCGGCCATCATCGTCAACACTCCGCACAATCCGACCGGCACGCAACTGACCGACGGCGAGCTCGCCGAGATCGCCAGGCTGTGCGTCGAGCACGACGTCATTGCGATCGCCGACGAAGTCTACGAACGTCTGCTGTTCGGTGGCCGTATCCACCGCCCGCTCGCCTCCTTCGACGGCATGAGGCAACGGACGCTCCGTATCTCCAGTGCGGCAAAGACTTTCAACGTCACCGGGTGGAAGGTCGGATGGGTCAGCGGACCGGCCGACCTGGTCGCGGCCGCACGCGGGGCGAAACAGTACCTGAGTTACGTCGGGAGCGGGCCCTTCCAGCCCGCAGTCGCCCTGGCCCTGCGCAGCGAAGCCGACTGGGTCGCCGAGAACGCCCGCAGTCTGGAGGCCAAAGCCGCCCGGCTCTCATCGGCGCTGTCCGACGTCGGCTTCGGCGTCCACCACACCGACGGCACCTACTTCGTGGTAGCCGATCCGCGACCCCTCGGCTACCACGACGGCGCCGCTTTCTGCCGGGAACTCCCCGCCCGTATCGGGGTCGCGGCGGTCCCGGTGAGCGCCTTCGTCGACCCCCCTTCGACGGGGCTCAGGGATCGTCCGGACCGGCTCAGGGATCGTCCGGACTGGAGCCCCCTGGTCCGCTTCGCGTTCAGCAAACGCGATGATGTCCTCGCCGAGGCGACCCGCCGTCTCCGCACTCTCGGCGACCGCAGTTAGCACATTTGTTCGATCAATGGCGTACGATGGCGCCATGCTCGGCATCCAGGAGTCCCTCTTCGACACCGTCGACGCCGCACCGCAGGCCGCGCCGATCGTGCACGGACTCGGCAACTCGGTCCGGCGCCGCCGCCTGGAACACGGCGCGTGGGTGGACCTGCGCCCCGGCTGGCTCAGTGCGGCCACCGGATTCTTCGAGCAGCTCTCGGCGACGGTCCCCTGGCGCGACGAGCAAGTCCGCATGTACCAGCACACCGTCCCGGTACCGCGGCTGACCGCCGCCTACCCCGCCGACGCCGCCCTGCCCGATCCGCTGCTCACCGCCCTGCGCGACGACCTGAATCACCACTACGCCGCCGAACTCCCCGAACGATTCGTCAGCGCCGGACTGTGCTTGTACCGCGACGGCCACGACAGCGTGGCCTGGCACGGAGACCGGATCGGTCGCGGCGCCTACCTCGACACCCTGGTTGCGATCGTCTCGCTCGGCTCGCCGCGCGTCCTGGCCCTCCGACCACGCGGAGGCGGCCCGGCGCTCCGGTTCACCCTCTCGGGCGGCGATCTGCTGGTGATGGGCGGCAGTTGCCAGCGGACGTGGGATCACGCGGTGCCCAAGCGCCCCGGCGCCGGGCCGCGAATGTCGATCCAGTTCCGTCCGCCCGGCGTTCTCTAGACTGCTCGCGACAGACCGCGCTCGTTACACCGCGATATCCACGCCGGTGAGCTCAGTTGCCTTGTCCCACAGCCGATTCCGCAATTCCCGATCGTCGGCGGCACGACGGCGGCCGACCACGGCGGGCGCGCCGCGGAGTTCCCCGAAGCCGTTGGGTCCGTAGTACTCACCATTGGCCGCGTGCGGCGAGGTAGCGGCAAAGAGCGCGGGCAGCGCACCGGCCGCCGGGGACTGCGCGATCGGCGTCAGGTTCCCGAGCTTCATCACCCACTCGAACGGTGTCTCGGTGTGCCCCTGCAGCTCGGTCGCAGCGTACCCCGGGTGCGCGGCAAGAGAGTACTTCGCTGAACCCGCGCCACCGAGTCGGGCCGCCAATTCCAGCGCGAACATCAGATCCGCCAGTTTGGAGTCGCCGTATGCGGTCCACCTACTGTATCGGCGCGACTCCCAGTTGAGGTCGTCGATGTTCAGGCGGGCGCGCTTGTGCATCAGCGACGAGAGGGTGACCACGCGATCGCTGATGCGGTCGAGGATCAGTCCGGTCAGTGCGAAGTGTCCGAGGAAGTTGGTGCCGATCTGCATTTCGAAACCGTCGGCGGTGCGCGCTTGCGGCACCGCCATCACCCCAGCGTTATTGATCAGTACGTCGGCCCCATCGAAGCCGTCGGCGAAGGCCCGAACGGAGGCGAGGTCAGCCAAATCGAGCGGGGCAACGGTAGCAGTGCGGCCGATAGCGTCGGCCACCCGCTGCGCTTTCTCCACGTTGCGGCACGCGAGCGTCACCTGCGCGCCCGCAGCACCCAGCGCGAGCGCCATCTGCTCACCCAAACCGCTGTTGGCGCCGGTGATCACGACCCGACGACCCTCTTGTTCGGGCATATCTGCCAGCGTCCATTCACCCATGCGTATTCCTATCGATTCCGGCCGAGATTCATCAGGTTGCCCAAAACGCTACCCAACGTCGGCGGCTCCGGGCGATGCGCCATGGTGGCCGGCACATAGATTTCCGTCTCCTCGGCGCGTCCCCGCAACCGGATGCGTTCGACGGGGCGCCAGTGCTCCGCCTCGGCGGCGCTGGCGGCCGCGATGGCATCACCGCTCGCGCAGACCGGCGCCACACTCTCTTTGGCCCGATCAGACAGTCGCGCCGCCTCGTTCACCGAATCGCCGATCACCGTGTACTCATAACGGCTCGCGGCGCCAATGTTGCCAGCGAACACCGTGCCGTAGCCGATACCCATCCCCCATTCCAGCGGCACCGTCTCGCCCAACGCCGCGGCTAGTTCCCGGGCGGCAGCCAATGCGGCGCCAGCCGGATCGTCGTGCGGGGTCGGCGCGCCGAAGACGATCAATGCGGCATCGCCCTCAAACTTATTGATCAGTCCGTCGTAGGTTTGCACCACCCGGGCCACCACCGAGAAGAAGACGTTGAGCACCGCCGCGGTCTCCTGTGGATCGCGCTGCGTGGCGAACGACGTCGACCCGGTCAGGTCGACAAAGATCACCGCGACCTCGGTGTTGGCGCCGGTCATCTCGTCGATCCCGGAAATCGCCAGTTCGGCGACCCGGTCGCCGACGTGTTTGGAGAACAGGGCCCGGATGCGCTCACGTTCGGCAAGTCCGTCGAGCATGCTGTTCAGTCCACTCTGCAGAACGCCGAGCTCGGAGGAGTCGTAGACTGCCACCCGACCGCTCAGTTCACCGGCACCGGCGGCCTCGACCACGCGTCGCATCTCCGTCAGTGGGTCAGCAATCGACCGGCCGACCAGCATGACGACGATCAGCCCGGAAATCAGGGCGACCAGGGCCAGGACCACCGACACCCAGTCCACCAGGCCAGCCACCGGGGGGAGCCACTGAAATTGGCGACCCACGTTGATCGCAAGCAGGCCGACCATCGGGACCGCCGAGGAGACCAGCCAGACCACGAGCATCCGCTCGCGCACGCCGTGCACGACCACCGGCTCGGAGGTCCCCTGCATGGCGAGCACGGACATCGGCCGGGCAGCCGATTCGGCGAAGAGGTAGCTCAGTGAGCACGATGTGGTTGCCGACAGGATGAAGGCACCCGCAGCGACGGCCAGGAAGGTCGCACTGACGTCGGCAACGAGCACGTAGCAGACGAAGCCGGCGATCCAGCCGACGAGGTCGGCCATCACCTGCCGTGAGGGAATGCGGGCCACCATCTCCCGACGTCGGGCGTCAGCCGGTTCGCCGGAGAGGAACCATTGTGCCTGCGGGCGGAGCAGCAGCGAGGAGGCCACCACGCTCACCGCCGCCCCTACCAGCACCGCAATCAGGATGGCGACGAAGCCAGGGTGTTCGGCTTCGGCCTGAAAGGTCATCCGGCCACCGGTATAGGAAAGCAGGATCAGGACGAAGATCTCCAGGCCAATCAGCAGCCGGAAGCCGAACCATTCGAGCCGGGTGCCGACGATGGTGCGGCGCAGGACCCGAAGTCGCAGGTCCGCGTCGATGCTCTGCCACTCGGAGGCAAGCAACTCCCGGTCCGCACCGTGCAAGGCATCGGCGTCGCGCAGCGCTGCGGTCGCCCAGTGTCGCAAGCTGAGGGCATCGACGCGGTCGGCGACCCCGTGGAGCATCCGACGGATCTGCTGTATCGGCAACGCACACCTCCCCGCAGTCGGACCCTGCGAAGAGAGTACCGACTGCGGGGAGGTGCAGTTACCTGAAGCCGCGGCTCAGGACTGGAACACAGCTTCGATGTCGAGGGTGAGGGTGATCTTGTCGCCGACCACGGTGCCGCCGGTCTCCAGCGGCATGTCGATGTCGATACCGAAGTCGCGGCGGTTGATCACCGTACGAGCTTCAAAGCCAGCGACCTGCCCGTGACCCATGCCCGGGTTGACGCCGTTGAACTCCAGGGCGAGGTCGACTGGGCGGGTGACGCCCTTGAGCGTGAAGTCACCGCGCACCACGTAGTCGTCGCCGTCGGCGGCCACCGAGGTGGAGACGAACACGGCCTTCGGGAACGTCTCCGCATCAAAGAAGTCCGCGGAGCGGACGTGCGCATCGCGCTGATCGTTGCCGGTGGTGATCGAGTTGACGCCGATCTCCGCGGTCACCGACGGCGTGCCGTCGGCCGCCACAGTGATGGCGCCGGAGACGTCCGCGAACTCGCCCCGCACCTTCGACACCATCAGATGCCGCACGGAAAAGCCGACGGTGGTATGTGCCGGATCGATGGTCCAGGTACCGGCGGGCAGCAGAGAGAGTACGGAGAGCGACATGGAATGACTCCTTAGGTCGGGATGATCGAATGTGTCACACCAGTCAACCGGACCCTGGTCCGTTTTCTTCCGGATGTGAGCCAACTCACGTTGTTCCGTGCAGCCACTCGCTGGTCGCGTCGATCACCGTGGCCTGCTGGTCATCGCCGAGGGC